>NZ_JAUUBW010000011.1:0-96043 GCF_036598985.1 Sporolactobacillus sp. KGMB 08714 | reverse complement strand
CGATTCTTCTCTTTTTCAGGGCGATTGAACTTCTTTTCGGGGCGATTCCTGTTTCTTTCCGGGCGATTCTCCCTGCAAGGCGATTCCTACTCTGATAAGGGCGATTCTTCTCTTTTTCAGGGCGATTGAACTTCTTTTCGGGGCGATTCCTGTTTCTTTCCGGGCGATTCTCCCTGCACAAGGCGATTTCAACTCTGATAAGGGCGATTCTTCTCTTTTTCAGGGCGATTGAACTTCTTTTCGGGGCGATTCTCGATTTTTTCCGGGCGATTCTCCCTGCAAGGCGATTCCTACTCTGATTAGGGCGATTCTCTCTGCACAAGGCGATTCCTACTCTGATCGGGGCGATTCTTCTCTTTTTTAGGGCGATTAGACTTCTTTTCGGGGCGATTCTCGATTTTTTCCGGGCGATTCTGTCATCAACACGGCGGACGAAGAACCCGTTCCCGCGGCTCTGCAGCTGATTGTCGACGAGCTGCGCCATTATCCGGCCTATGTTATAGATTCGCGTCTGACGATCGTCGCCTGGAATGCGCTGGCATCCGAAGTATTCGGACATTTTGAAGAATTTGAGCGCATTAGAGCGGAATATTGTCTGGCGGATGTTTACAAGAGAAGATTACCGGCAATCCTTTGTTCACTGGGAATACATGGCCAGAGTCCTGCTTGTACAGTTCAGAGGCCTCTATGGAAAATACACAAACGATCCCTGGCTGAGCCTTCTGGCCGACAGATTAATGAAAGAAAGCAAAGAATTCAATGCATGGTGGCCGCAGCACGATGTCAATGGAATTCCTGACGGCAGCAAAGTAATGAACCATCCGAAATTAGGGCTTCTGAAAATGAACTATACGAATTTATTGCCGGCTGAAAATCAAAACATGGTTTTGACTGTGTTTACCCCGCAGCCTGATACGGGAACCCGGGAAAAATTAAATAAGTTGCTATAATATCGTTATTGTCATGAAACACCTGAATGCCTGATCGGCGATACTTAGGAGACGATCAGCGTATATGAGAAAAATAAAGCCTGAACCATTGACCTGCAAACTGCGACACGATGACACAGCGAAAGGCCTGCCGAACCTGGGCAGGCCTCTTTATTCGTCATTCGGTTAAAGCACCTTGCTCAGAAACGCCTTGGTCCGTTCCTCCCGTGGATGACTGAACAGTTCATGCGGTTCATTTTCTTCTACTATATAACCGCCGTCCATGAAAAGAACACGGTCGCCGACTTCACGGGCAAAGCCCATTTCGTGTGTCACCACAACCATAGTCATTCCGTCCCTGGCCAGCTGTTTCATGACGTCGAGCACTTCGCCGACCATTTCGGGATCCAGCGCCGATGTCGGTTCATCAAACAGCATCATTTTCGGCTCCATCGCCAGTGCCCGGGCAATCGCAATCCGCTGTTTCTGGCCGCCGGAGAGTGAATCCGGATAGGCATCCGCTTTTTCTTCCAAGCCTACCTTCTTCAGCAGTTCAAGCGCTTTTTCCCGTGCCTTCTCTTTCGCTACTTTTTTAACTTTGATAGGAGCCAGCATGATATTATCCAGAACCTTCATATGCGGAAAGAGATTGAATTGCTGGAAAACCATGCCGACTTCTGCGCGGATTTTGTTAATATCCGTTTTTTTGTCGGTGATATCGACGCCCTCGATAAAGACATGGCCGGATGTGATGCTGTCCAGCAGGTTGACGCATCTGAGAAAAGTCGACTTTCCGGCTCCGGAAGGGCCGATAATGACGACCACTTCCTGTTTTTTCACTTCAACGTTAATATCTTTCAGCACTTCATTATCGCCGAAATTTTTTTTCAGGTTCTCCACTTTAATCATTCTGTAGCCATCCTTCTTTCCAGGCGATTTACCACTGTGCTAAGAGAAAGAGTAAGAATAAGATAAATCAGTGAAATCGTCAGATAGGGCTCCCACACTTTGAAGTATTCGGCGCCCATCTGCTGTGCCCAGTATGTCAGTTCGGGGGCCGCAATCGTGGACACGAGAGAAGAATCCTTGAGTAAAGCAATAAACTCGTTTCCGAGCGGAGGCAGGATTCTCTTGAAAGCCTGGGGCAGGATAATATACCTCATGGCCTGGGCGTGCGTCAAACCGAGTGAACGCGCCGCTTCCATCTGCCCGCGGTCGATGGACTGAATGCCCGACCGGAATACTTCGGCGATATAGGCCGCTGCATTCAGGGAGAGCGCGATAATTCCGGCGACAATACCGTTGGACTGCCCCAGCAGAAGGGGAACGACCCCAAAGTGAACAATCAGAATCTGTACAAACAGCGGCGTCCCCCGGAAAAAACCGATATAACAAACAAACGGTAAAGACAGCCATTTATTCCTCATCATTTTTCCAAAAGCAATCAATAATCCGAAAAGTGTCCCGATCAGAATCCCCGCGACAGAAAGCCCTATAGTCAGCAGTGTTCCGCTCAGAAAGAACGGGGCATAGCTCCAAATAAGATCAAATCGAAAATCCAATCCGCTTTCCTCCTTATAACCCAAAAAATTGCGCAACATGTATCGAGTTGCGCAATTTTCGGCAGGCACTCACCTTGTGACCGTTTTTTATTTTTGCTGCGCTTTTAATTCATTAATGTCCGGTGAGGCCTTAAACCATTTTTTGTAGATTTTTTCATAAGTGCCGTTCGCATACAAAGTGTTGACGGCCTTGTCAAAGACCGGTCTCAGCTTGCTTCCTTTCGGATACATCAGGCCGTAAAATTCGGGGGCAAATGCCTTTTTATCAGCAATCACTTTCAGATTCTGGCCCGGATTGTTTTTCGCATATTCTTCAATCACCGTATTATCTGCCACGACCGCGCTCGCTCCGCCGTTAAGCAGTTCCATGATAGCCAGATTGATTGTTTTAAACTTCTTCACGTTCGGATTATTCTGGCCGACTATTTTTTCAACCGCGGCCTGTCCGGTTGTTGCCGTTTGCACCGCGATCACCTTGCCTTTCAGATCGGCGGCGGATTTAATACTGCTGTTTTTCTTAACCAGAATTTTGTTCGTTGACAAAAAGTACGGAACAGAGAAATCATACGTCTGCTTTCTCTGGCTGTTGATGGTTATTGCCGAAATGCTCATGTCCGCCGTTTTATTTTTCAATTCGACAAACAAAGGATCCCAGCCGACATTGACGAGCTGAACCTTATAGCCTGTCTCTTTGGACAGCGCATTAAGAATGTCGACGTCGAAACCGACGATCTTCCCATTGCTCATGTACTCAAAAGGTGCATAAGTTGCATCATCCACGACCCTTAACGTCTTTTTTTGCGTGCCTGAAGAAGCGGCCGGACTACTGCCGGATGCACAGGCGGAGAGAACCAGAACAAGTGCCAACACCAGAGAAAAAACGGACAGCATTTTTTTCATTTATAAATTCCCCCTGTTTTGTCTGAAAATATACTTTTCATTTTAAATTAAGAATAATTATACCCTTGTTTTTTGCGTTCTGGCAAGATTATCAAAAAAATTTAAACTATTTTTTCGATTAAATAAATTGCATGGTATTACGCATGATTCTGCAATCGACCGCCTCTCTAACTAAACAACCGTCATACTTTTTCTCCCAGCAAAGTAAAGAAACGGGTTTCCCGCTGCACCGGCCTTTAAGTAGGCCTTCAGCCGTAAAAAAGGGCGGTTCATCCCGTTAAACGAAGATGATCGCCCCGTACACAAAAAAAGAGTGAGCCTCTTGATCGATCTGCACCCTTTTCTTTTTCGAAGTATGCTTTTAAAAAGACAGGCCCGGCCAATCAGCCGATTGGCTGTCCCTTTCAGCCCCAAACCTTGACTCTGGATTCAATAGGCGCGAATTCCTTGTCACGCGCAGGAGCGGTAATATTTCCAAACGGCATTTCGGCTCTTAAATTCCAATTTTCCGGGATATCGAATGCCTTGCGAACCGCTTCGTCTATCAGCGGATTGTAATGCTGCAGGGAACCGCCGAGGCCGATGTTCGCCAGCGCCGTCCAGACAGCAAACTGATTAATTCCTGTACTCTGTTCCGACCAGACCGGAAAGTTATCGGCATAAAGTGTAAATTTCTCCTGTAAATCCTTGACAATCTGCATATCCTCAAAAAAAAGCACTGTACCGAGCCCGGCATTGAAAGAGGCCAGTTTTTCAGCGGTCGGTGCAAATTTGTCATCAGGAACAACTTTGTGCAGCGCCTGTTCGACGATGCCGCCGATGCCCCACAGTTTTTCATTTTCTTCGCCGAACAAAATAACGGCGCGCGCCGTTTGAGAATTGAACGCAGAAGGCACATATTTAACGGCTTCCTCAATCGTTGCGACAATCTCATGTTTCGAAGCCTTGGCGTTTTTATCAAGTCCGTAGATCGAGCGGCGCTGCTTGATCGAATCCAGAAATGCGTTTGACATGAACACAACACTCCCTAGCTTATCTTTTTTCCCATGCTTACATAAGTATAGTTTCGATGCACGGAAAAGTAAACTAACTCGTTTCAGTCTTGCCCTGTTCACCAGACTCTGCGGTAAACCAGCATTCTGCCCAACGATGCACTTCAACCAATATCGGCTCAATTCCTTGCCCTTTTTTCGTCAGCCGATAGGTGACCTGTACCGGATAGCCCGTTCCGACATGACGCTCGACAATCCCCAGCCCTTCCAATTCTTTTAGCCGGGCAGCAAGCATCCGGTCGCTCAGCTCAGGGATTGCGGCTGAAATCGTGCTGAAGCGGCATTCCCCGCTCAATAAAACTTCTATAATCAGTCCGTTCCATTTTTTCCCAAGTACCTGGAAAGCCTTTTCAAATTTAGGGCAGATCGATAAATCTCTTTTCATGATCATCACTTCCATCTTTATTGTACTATAATATAACATGGATGTGTTTACCCCTCTTGCAAAATCTATGCCGCCTTCCGGTAACGGAATCCCTTATGAATGATTGGAAAGAAAGGGCATTCAGACAAATTTATTGACTGCCATGTTAAAAAACGGTTCCCCGGCGGTCTGCCTCAACATCTTTTTACAGCAGGCGCTCGTGATCTCAGGGTACAGCCGATCCTGTTTTTCCGCCGGCTTTGGACGTGCCCGGTAAAATTTTCTCAAGTCCCGGGTTATAAAGATTCTTATACTTTTTATCGTATTTTAACAAATCATACAGTGTTTCAAACCGGTATCCCTGTTTTTCCAGAGCCGGAATGATTATTTTCAGTGCAGCGATTGTCTGTTTCCGGTTTCCGCCTGAATCGTGCAACAAAATGATATGGCCGGTCTTAATATTTTTCAGAACGTGCCTGACGATGTGAGCAACCCCCGGGTTCGACCAGTCTTTCGGATCCTGCTGCCAGGACCAGAGAATCACCTCAAAATGGCTTTTTTCGGAAAAATCGACCGTATCCGGGTTAACTCTTCCTCCGGGCGGACGAAGAAGCTTAATGCGCGGCGGTTTCTGGTACTGGTTGATCAGTGTCTGGGTTTTATAAACTTCATTAGAAAAAATCGAGCGGGGCTTCCCGGAAAGAGTCACATGGGAAAAGGTGTGATTGCCCAGTTCGTGACCTTCCCGGACTTCACGCTGCACCAGGTCCGGATAAGCCTCCATTCTCTTGCCGATCAGGAAAAAAGTGGCTTTGGCATGATATTCCCGGAGCAGATCTAAGACTTGCGGAGTATAAACCGGATTGGGACCGTCATCAAAAGTCAGGGCAACGACTTTTTGATTATTGGGCACCTCCCAGACGACACTTCCCCTGGCCTCATATTTTGGCCGGCTGACCCCGGCTACAGCTGCTCCGCCCAAAGTACAAAATGAAAGGGCTACGGCAGCAGCAGAAAAAATTAAGTGTCTGAACACATTCATTTGCGGTCTCCCGTACCATCGAATTTAATTTTAGTATCTGCATTTTTCCTGCTGTCATGCAGGATGAAGTACAGGCAGAGCAACCGGAAGTCCCGCCTAATAATACAGAATTATCTGCTTATTTCACAGAACCGATTGCTGCTTTCGCTCAGCTGCAGAGAGCCGGAAGCATGTTTTACTAAAAAATAATGTATAATAATATCAAATGCGGCCGGCGTTTTCCGCAGATAAACCGGAAGAAGCCGGTCGGCATACGTTTTCCAGCCACGATTTTCCAGGAGGTCGAAGCGATGAGTGCATTGAAACAGGGCGAAATCACCCACGGTTTTAAGCTTGTACATACCGATGACGTCGATGAAATCAGATCAAGGGCGTATGTATTCGAACATGTGAAAAGCGGTGCGAAACTTTTATATCTGCAGAATGACGACGACAATAAAGTGTTCACAATCAGTTTCCGGACACCGCCGAAAGACAATACAGGGGTTTTCCACATTCTTGAACACTCCGTGCTCTGCGGTTCCGACAAATATCCGGTCAAAGAACCGTTTGTTGAACTGCTGAAGGGATCGCTCAATACATTTTTGAACGCATTCACATTCAGCGATAAAACCATGTATCCGGTCGCCAGCAAGAATGACAAGGATTTTCTGAACCTCATCGACGTCTACATGGACGCAGTCTTTCATCCCAATATTTATAAGCACAAAGAGATACTGGAACAGGAAGGCTGGCATTATGAGCTGACCGACGCGAAAGAAGCAATCAATTACAAAGGGGTCGTCTACAATGAAATGAAGGGCGTTTTTTCCTCGCCGGAGGGGCTGCTTGAACGAATCAACCAGAACTCGCTCTTCCCCGATACAGCCTACGGCTTTGAATCGGGCGGCGACCCGCTGAACATTCCCGACCTGACTTACGATCAGTTTATTCACACCCACCAAAAATACTACAGTCCTGCCAACAGTTATATCTATCTGTACGGCGCCATGGACATCGGCGAAAAATTAGCGTATCTGGATCGGAACTACTTAAGTGCCTTTAACAAGATCGACGCAGACTCCTCTATTGCAGCTCAGCCGCCGATCGGCAGCTCGGTGGAAATTGTTAAAGATTATCCGATTCTGCCCGGGGAAGATGGCAAAGATAAAACATACATGAGCATCAACTTTGTCATTTCAGAAGCGACGGACGCGGAAACCAGCCTCGCTTTCGAAATTTTGGACTACCTGCTCCTGGACAGCCCGGCCGCCCCGCTTAAAAAAGCGATTCTGGATGCCGGCATCGGCCAGGATGTATTCGGTTCCTATGACAACAGCACGCTGCAGCCGCACTTCTCTATCAACGTGAAGAATTCAAACATGGAGAAAAAGGAAGCGTTTAGAAAGGTCGTCTTCGACACGCTGCGCCGTCTCATCGGCAGCGGCCTTGATAAAAAACAGATCGAAGCAGCGATCAACGTCAAGGAATTCCAGCTTCGCGAAGCCGATTACGGCTCTATGCCGAAGGGGCTTGTCTACAGCATGGCGGTCATGGACAGCTGGCTGTACGGCGGCGATCCGCTGATTCACCTGAAGTTCGAGAACACTCTGGCAAAAGTCAAAAAGGCGCTCACCGGCGACTATTTCGAAACCTTGATTGATCACTATCTGCTGAACAGCCGCCACCGGTCGTTTGTAACGATCAGGCCGTCCCGGACCCTTGCTGAAGAAGAAGCCGGCCGGACAACGAAAAAACTGGCTGATTATAAGAAGAGCCTGAGTGAAGACGCGGTCGCTCAGCTCGCCGCGTCGACCAAAAAATTGAAGGAACGCCAGTCCGGCAAAGACCGTCCGGAAGACCTGCGGAAAATCCCTCTGCTGTCACTGAACGATATTGACAAAAAAGCGGAAGAGATTCCGCGATCGGAGACGGAAATCGACGGAGCCAAGACGCTGTTCCATGACCTCGCGACAAATAAGATCGCTTATGTCAGCCTCTATTTCGATACATCGGCCGTCTCTGAGGCGCATATTCCCTATCTCTCGCTGCTTCAGGAAGTTCTGGGCAAAGTCGATACGCAAAAGTATCCGTACAGCGACCTTGTCAGCGAGATCAATATCCGCACCGGCGGAATCGGATTCGACAATCAGACTTTTGCCGATAAAGACAGCGATCAGATTTACAAGCCCAGATTCGCGGTCAGAACGAAGATATTGGCGGACAAACTGCCCGAAGCATTCGATCTGCTTCATGAGATCCTGTTCCGCAGCCGTTTCGAAAATTCTTCCCGGCTGAAAGAAATCATCCGGGAGATCAAGTCGAGGCTGGAGATGGCTTTCAATCAGGGCGGTCAGGCCGTCGCCGCGAGAAGGCTGGCTTCGTATTTCTCAAAAGCCGCCCGCTACAGGGAACAGCTTAAAGGACTCCGCTTTTATCAGTTCATTTGCGAACTGAATAAAAACCCGGACCGGTACATGGACGAAATCCGCGCGACACTGGCCGGGCTGACCGCTCAGCTGTTCACCAAAGACCGGCTGATTGTCAGCATAACCGGGGATCAGCCGATCCTTCAGGCCGTCCGCGAGCATTGCAGCCGCCTGAATATCCCGAAGTCCGGCACAGTTGAGAAGCAGGCAGCCGAATCCGGGCAGGGCGGCGGTCCTGCCGTACAAAATGAAGGGCTGATGACATCAAGCAAAGTCCAGTATGTCACCAAGGGCGCGAATTTCAAAACGCTCGGCTTCGGCTTCAGCGGAAAAATGCATGTTCTGAAACGGATTCTGACGCTCGATTATCTGTGGAACCATGTCCGGGTAATGGGCGGCGCCTACGGCTGTGGCATCATGATTGAGTCATCCGGAAACGTCATCTACTGGTCCTATCGTGATCCGAATCTTGATGATACCCTGAAAATTTATGACCAGGCCGGTGCCTATGTGAAATCCTTTGAGGCGGACGAGCGCGAGATGACTAAGTATATTATCGGCACCATTTCCAGTCTCGACGCGCCGCTGACTCCGAGGGACAAAGCCGATCAGTCCGACGCCGAATATTTCCGGCGGGTCACTCAGGCAGATATCCAGCGCGTCCGTAACGATGTGCTGGCAACGACTAAAGAAGATATCCGGCAGTTCGCTCCGCTTCTGAATGCCGTCGCCGCTGAAAACCATATCTGCGTTTTCGGCAGCGAGACGGCAATCAAGGAGAACGAGAACCTGTTCGGCCAATGCATCCATGTTTTTCAATGAACCTGCCATTAAAGAAATAAAACGGGGCTGTCTTAAAGAGCAGCTCAGATGAACGGCGGGAGGGATCGTTTCTCCCTCTTTCCACCTCTTGTCGGAACCGCATCCTGCGGTTCCGTTTTATGTTGCGCGCCTCCGCCGGAAAAACGGCGCGGAGGCAGATTTTTTGCCGGAACTGCCTGTTCATTCGTGCGGGCCGGAAAGTATACCGGACAGAGAACCGGCCTTAAAATGCAGAGAATTGATAAAACTGATCGGCTATTATGGCAAAGTCCGAAATATCAACAGGAATCGCTGCTTCACTAATATGCAAAGAATCAACAGTATCAGTAAACTGAAAAATATTGACAGTAGACCGTCCGGAATCAGTAAGTGGCAATAGTCAGAATCGGTTCCCGCATTTCAGCAGATTTTCCGTCCATTTGGCTAAAAGCAGCCCGGATTAATCGACCAGGAAGGAGTCGGATGACAACCGCCGCTCAAAAAAGCCGAAACAATCAGAGGACAAGTGGTAGAATATGATCATATGGGGCAACAGAAATGTTTCGGATAGCGGCGGAGCATTGTCTCTTTCACGTCATAAAGAAGGGGTGATCGAATGAACCAGGCCAAAGCTTTCGGATCGTTTGTCCTGCGCTATGAAGCAACGTTCAGAACGTCGGCATACCTGCAATGGGGAAAATCGAAAAAATCCCTCGGAGCGGTGCTTTTGCTGAATCCCGGTTCGGCAAATCCGGACGAACAGGATCCGGATTTGAATGCCCGTCTGAAAGCATCGGGGGCCGCAATGGGCCGCATCCGGACAGATGCCGTCATGGAACAGCTAATCCGGCTGATCGAAAAGATCCACAATGACCGTCCGGTGATTGAAGGCCGATTTCGGATCTATCATTTATTTAATTTACAGGAAACGAATGCGGAAAGAGCCGTCAATGCATTCGAACGGCTGGCCGACAGCCGAAAGATTATCGTGACCGAATCCCTGGTCACTCCCCGCGAATTGCAGGCCCATCCGTGGATTCTGCTCGGATGGGGCATCAATCACCGAAGAAGCTGGCGCCATCTTCGCGAGATTAAAGATTTATGGCGGCAGCAGATCGAAGCATCCGGAGTCCCGAAGTTCGGAAAAATGAACAAGAACGGCGATTATTATCCCCCGTGCCCGCAAGTCGTTTCCGAACGTCCGATCATGCTCGATGAACTGTTCAACCAGTATAACAGAGTCATCAAACCGCTTCTCCCTGCGGAAAAGCCGATTCGTCTGAAAAATTATACACTGCTCAGATGGAACCGGAAACCAGGCAGAGAAGCCCGGGCAATTTTGCGGGATAACCGGACCGGCCTGCAGTGTCTTTTTACACCCGGATCGGCGCAGGATCTAATCTGGTTCCATGCCGATCTTGCCGGAGACCCGTCGCTTTCAGACTGGGAACCGTTTCATGACCGAAGTTTCGATCATCTATCGTCGATTGCTTTTGGAGAAGAAAAGGAATGAGATTTAAATCTGCCGTCAATCAGGGAAGCAGGCAGGCAGCCGCCCGCTGAGGCGGGAACATTGGCATACGCAGCGTATGTTAACGGTTAACCGCGATATGATCTTCAAATCGTTCGGGGTTCAATTTCCCCGGGATTTCCCCATATTTTCCAGGCCCTTATCGTTGAAAAAAGGCTCTTCCGTTTTTCGGAAAGAGCCTTTCAGCAAATAAAGATTATTCAAGACAGAAATCCTTTATTTTCTTGCACACGTCGGACGTAATGCCGAATTCGATCATCAGATAGCGGTCAAACGTTTCATACGTGTCAGTAATCGAATCCATTGAAGCCTCAAGGAATTCTTCATGAAGCGAAAAGTCCTCTTCAAACTGCTTGAGCGCCCTGTCGGTAAGATAGTGCGAAGCTTCTTCAAAAAGTTCCCTGTGATAATCGACAAGCGTCAGATTCGAAAGCATATAATCGTCCATGATCGTTTCAAAAGGCACACCCAGCGTTGTTAAAATAAGCATGGCTCCGACACCCGTCCGGTCGCGCCCGCCCGCACAATGATGGACAAACGGAAGATTTTTCTCCGGCCGTGCTACCAGGCTCATCAATCTCCGATAGGACGCGTTTCGAATCGGCATTTGTTTATAAACCTGAGTAAATTTCTCACGTGAAAATGTTTTATAGAAAATCTCCGGCGCCCATTCGGAATGAGCGGTTGTCTTATCTTCGCCGTTTACTGCCACACGTTCGTGGCGCTCCCAGCCGATCTGCGGATCCGGCCTCTGCTCGGCTTCCATTTTATCCCGGTAATCATAGATCAGCCGGAAATCAAATGCTTTCAAATACTGAATATCTTCTTCCGTAAGATCCGTCAAGTCGGCCGACCGGAAAATCAGCCCCTTCTTTACTTTTCTCCCGTCTCTTGTTTTCAGTCCGCCCATATCGCGAAAATTATAGGCTCCCTTCAAAGGCAGCAGCTGTTCCGACAATACCGTGCTTTCCATTGGCATCCCCCTCACATACGGACATCGATCGGATTAGATTAAACCAGCGGTTCCTATTCATCATAGCATAATTTTTTACTGCGTCGCTCGTTTCCGGATCTCGACCTTCGACCAAGTCCTTTTTCATCATAGCATAATTTTTTATTTCTTTTATTGCGGCTTTGTTAATCATAGGTCAAGCTTTGTGCCCTGCACTGACCGGCTATGTTGCTTATGGGGCGGCTTTAAATCTTGTTCCTCCCCTTCTTTGAAGAACGCACCGTTTGGCGGTACAGCTATCCCCTCGTTCAAAAACCTTTACAAAATGCGGCTCTTAAATGATTTATAATGTGGATGAATGTTCCTTTTTATCGGAAATATTATAAAAAAGAGGTGCCGCGATGCCGATAAGACGTATTCTATTATCCTCAACACTGAACACTCGGGATCTGGGCGGCTACCCTGCCGCGGATGGCAGGGCGACGCAGTTCGGCCGGATTATCCGCAGCGATGCACCGCTTGCTCTGACTTCAGATGATCGGATACTTTTGAAGCAGCTGGGTGTGACCGCCGCCATTGATTTTCGTTCGGACCGAGAAATCGTCAGCGATGTGAGCGCCTTTGAACAGGCGCCTGATTTTGACTATTACCATTGCCCGTTTGCGATCGGCAACCGCGATCCGGGATCAAAGGAAGGTGTTCCTCCGCTGTACGCCGAAATCATGACGGATATTCCGGTCATGCAGCGGATTATGCGGATCATCGCAGGACAGAGGGGCGGAGTTCTGATCCACTGTGCGGCCGGCAAAGACCGGACAGGGGTGGTTTCCGCGCTGCTTTTGCTGACGGCCGGAGTCAGTGTCAGCGATATTCTGAGCGATTACCAGGTTTCATATACCTATCTTCGTTTGAAAATAAGGAAAGGTTTGAAAGAACATCCGGAACGCCCTTCCTATTACGGCCGCTCAGATATGGAATATATGGAGAAAACGCTGGATCATTTTTTTGAAACCTACGGAAATGTTACGAACTATCTGCAGACGATCGATCTGAATCCCGTTGAAATATCGGCTCTCAGGGAAAAGCTCTTGTCCCGAAGCGCTGAAGATCCTCTTGCCTGAAAAAATGATGGGAGTGCTGCATGTGTCAAACTTAGAAAAGTTTACCGGAAAGGCGGATATCTACGCCAGATTCAGGCCCGATTATCCCGAAGCGCTGATCCGTGATCTGATCCATGAAAATGACCTTGACGGCTCCTCGGCAGTCGCCGACATCGGTTCGGGAACGGGAATCCTGACCGGGCAGCTGCTGGATAACGGGCTGAACGTTACGGCGGTCGAACCGAACGCAGACATGCGCCATGTCGCGGAAACAAGGCTGAGACGCAATCCCCGGTTCACATCCGTCACGGGTACTGCCGAACAAACGGGGCTAAAAAGCGGAACCATCGATCTAATTACCGTCGCTCAGGCTTTTCACTGGTTCGACCCCGATAAATTCGGGAAAGAATGCCGGCGCGTTCTAAAAAACGGAAAAAGAGTTGCGCTGATCTGGAACAGCCGGGTCGCGGAGGATCCGCTGACTCGGGAAAGTGAAACTGTCTGCCGCCGGTTTTGTCCTGAATTTGATGGATTCTCAGGGGGAACCGGCGATGAATCTTTACGATTGGACTCCTTTTTCCGGAACGGATATGTCGTCAAAACATATGATCACCCGCTTAAATACAATTTGAAAACCTTCATCGGCAGGTACCTCTCGGCTTCATATGCACCGAAACCGGCCGATCGGAATTATCGGCTCTATATTGAAGCACTGAATCGGCTGTTTCAGAAATTCAGCCGAGAAGGGCTGATCGCTTTTCCAAACGTGGCCGAATGCTTCAGCGGCCGGATTTAAAAAACGCTCGTTCATTCTTTCAGCAGCGGAAGAACTCCTGATAACTGAAAAAGAAGCTGAAATAATAAAAAGCGTTAACATTTTCTACTTATCTCCATCCGAAAAATCATTATATAATAATAAGGGCGGCAAGAAGCAAAAGTAAGCAGCTTCTTTAAAATACCCTCTCTACTACGTTCAGGAAAAGAGATGACAGAAATGAATGAAGAAGCCATTCGTCTCATCACCGGAAGAAAATCGATCAGAAAGTACGATGAGGCCCAAAAAATCAGCCGGGACGAGATGACCCGGATGCTTGAAGAAGCCTGCCGGGCTCCGTCAGCCTTGAATCTGCAGCCCTGGCGCTTTCTGGTCATCCAAAGCCATGAAGGAAAAGAAAAACTCAAACCGCTTTTTTATAATAATCCGCTGCTGCTGGACTCCTGTTCGGCAATGATCGCTGTTCTGGGAGATTTTGCCGCATCGGATTACAAAGATCAGATTTACGACAAGGCGGTAACCGGCGGAACGATGTCCAAAGAAGAACGCGACAAAGAAGTCCGGCTTATTTCCGATCTTTACGACGGCATGCCGCACGACGAGCAGCTGACCGACGTTTCTTTTAACAGTGCGCTGGCAGCAATGCAGCTCATGTTAGTGGCCCGGGCCCACGGTTATGAGACCTGCCCGCTCGGCGGTTTCGACAAGAAACGTTTCAGTGAGGTGTTCGATTATGACCGCTCCCGTTACCTGCCGCTTGTTCTGATTGCGATCGGGAAACCGGCGGAAGAAGGGTTTGATACCGTGCGTCTCGGCGTTGACGAGATTACAAAATGGATTTAATCTGTGCAATCCTGATATCGGACGTGCCCCGCTTTGGATGGGGGGCCGTCCGTTTTATTTTATGCTGTAAGGAAGCCGGCCGGCCCGCCATAAAACCGGTTCCGCCCCCGCAAGAAAGGCTTCGCCTGCGCTGAAAGCCGGGCGAAGCCATATTTTCTGACCTATTGCACTGGCGCCATCGCAACGGACTCTTTTTTTACATGGCGGCGGATAGATGCCTGCCGCCGGAGTCACATCTGCCTCAGCCGCTCGATCCGGTTCTCGATCGGAGGATGGGTCGCAAACCAATTCATTTTTTTGCGTTTCCGGCCAAAAGGGCTGGCAATGTACATAGACGCCGTCGCTTCCTTTACATCTTTCAGGCCCTTTGTATCGCTGCCGATCTTGGTCAAGGCATTGATCAGCCCCTGCGGATCGCGCGTAATCTCGACCGCCGACGCATCGGCGAGATACTCCCGATTGCGGGAAACGGCCAGCTGGACAAACCGGGCGGCAAGAGGAGCAAGAATAATCAGGACCAGGGCGACAACCATCATGATTGGGTTGGACTTGCTGTTGTCGCGCTTATTAGCGCGGCCGCCTCCCCAGAAAAATATGCGCTGGCCGAAGTCGGCAATAATCACAATCACGCCGACCAGTGCGATACAAAGCGTCATTAAACGAATGTCGTAGTTGCGAATATGCGAAAATTCATGGGCGGCAACACCGGCTATTTCCTCACGGTTAAGCTGTTCCAATAATCCTGTGGTAAACGCAATGACGCTTGACTCCGGTTTCATGCCGGTGGCAAACGCATTGGGGGACGGGTCATCCACGACATAAATTTTCGGCATCGGAACATGGGCGGCGATCGATAATTCGTCAACAATGTGAAACAGCATCGGATTGTCTGCTTCTTTGATTTCCCGGGCACCCGACATGCCGAGCACCTGCGCTTTCGCACTGGCAAACGTCACGGGAATATAAAAAGCCAGGACAACCGCTGCGATGACCAGACCGGCAATGGAATCACTGCCGGCAAAATAACCGACCGCCCATCCGATCGCCAGGACGAGCAGACAGAAAAACACGAGGAGCGCCAAAGTCTTCCGCTTGTTTTGCTGGATCTGCTGATAAAGCATGGCCGGCCTCCTTTAAAAAGTGACCTTCGGAACATCACGGTCAGCCTCCGGAATGGTTAACAGCTCTTCTTTCTTAAATCCGAACAGGCCGGCCAGAATATTGGTGGGAAAAGATTCCCGTTTAATGTTGTAGTCCTTAACCGTTTTATTGTAAAGCTGGCGTGAATAGGCAACCTTATTTTCGGTCGTCGCCAATTCTTCCTGAAGCTGCAGAAAATTCTGGTTGGCTTTCAGGTCGGGATAGGACTCTGCCAAGGCGAAAATCGATTTCAGAGCCTCTTCAATCTGATTGTCTGCCGCAATCCGCTGCTGCGGCGTCCCGCTGACCAGCCGATTCCGCGCTTCGACCACCCGGGAAAGCGTCTCCCTTTCATGTTTGGCATAGCCCTTGACTGTTTCGACCAGATTGGGAATCAGATCATGGCGCCGTTTCAGCTGAACATCGATCTGGCTGAAAGACTCCTGGACCCAGTTGCGATACTTGATCAGGCCGTTATACGACACAATGAAATAAATCACAATGACGGCGATGACGGCGATAATGATAATGGTAGCCATAAGATGCGAAACATCCCTTCTGTTTTAGGTGGCCAAAAAATCCTTACAGCTAAAGTATAGCATCATTTTTCATGAAATAAGACGGCTTTTTTGGATCGAATGTTCTGCTTATCTTTTGTTAAAATACCTGTAAAAATACGAAGCCGTTCATGTCCGGATCTCCGCCGTCTTGCCCCGGGCACCGCCATTACACAGCATGGCAAAGCCCCCGCTTCCGCATCCGATTTCCGAGAAATGCACAGATCTTATACGGGAGCGGACTCTTTCTCCAGATACAGTACTTTGGCTTCCTCATCGTAGGCAAACAGCTCCGCATAGCGTCCCCAATCAATTAAAATATCCAGCTGATGATCGGCTTCGATCGTTCCGAAATGCTTCTCAAAAATTTCAACAAAGAATTCACGTTCCATTTTATTATTGGATTTGGAGCGCAGAATGCGGACAATATTTTCTATAATCGGCACATATTTCCGTACCTGTGCCTTAAATATCTCTTTTCTTTCAAGGACGCTGGCATCGGCAAATTGATGGCCGATGTCCGTTAGGTCGATATCCCCCTGACGAATGGTCGCAAATCCGAAAATCTGGGCTGTTTCAACAATAGGCAGAAAATCTTCCAGGTAGAGATTAAACTGGTCGGCCAGCTTGTAAAGATCGACTTTGTTTCCGAGATCGTCAATCAATTCAATAAAACCGGTCAGCGCACCCGCGGGGACTTCCGGAAATTTTTCTATTTTCTTTCTGTTTTCTCCGGGAACGCTCACCGGTTTCACTTCGCGTTTCGTCATAATCGAATAGATCTGGTCGACGAATTCTGTAAACCGGTATTCCGTTTTGTCGCGCCAGTGCGGCAGAGGAATAGAAATATCGGAAATGACGCGGGCAGGATCACGCGAGAGAATGATCGCCCGATCGGACATATAAACGGCTTCCTCGATGCTGTGAGTCACCATGATGATGCTTTTAGTCGGGATTTTCTTCTCGATCCACAGTTCAAGCAAGTCGCGCTTTAAGTTTTCCGCAGTCAGGACGTCGAGTGCCGAAAACGGCTCATCCATCAGCAGAATGTCCGGTTCCATGACTAAAGCGCGCCCGATGCCGACACGCTGACGCATGCCGCCGGACAGCTCTTTCGGATAGGCTCCTTCAAACCCGTCAAGCCCGATCATATCAATAGCGGAAAGCGCCCGGCGCATTTTTTCATCCTCCCGGAGCGGACGATTATCAAGTCCGAGTTTCACATTTTCGAGGACCGTCAACCAGGGAAACAGGGCGAATGACTGAAAGACCATACCGACACCCGGATTCGTGCCGACGATCTTTTTGCCGTTATAGAGAACCGAACCCTCCGATGGAGAAACCAATCCGGCGATGATCCGCAGCAAGGTCGATTTCCCGGAGCCCGACGGACCGAGAATCGAAATCAGTTCGCCTTCTTTAATGCTGATGCTGATATCTTCCAGAATCCTGACGTTGCCCTGATTCGGCAGATCGTACCGTTTGCTGACGTGCTGTAATTCAATCAGTTCTTTTTCCATGCCCAATCACGCCCCTAATCCAGATGATATTTTTTCTCCGCCAGTGCAAACAGCCTGCGCCATAATAAACGATTGATGATCACGACAAGCAGGCACATAACAAGGATGCCCCAGATGATTTCCGGCCAGTTGCCCAGTTTTGTTGCCTGGGCGATATAGGAACCCAGCCCGGATGCCTGCAGATTATTTGTTTTCCACGATACAATTTCGGAGACGATGCTGGCATTCCAGGCACCTCCGCTTGCCGTAATACAGCCGGTTAAGAGAAAGGGGAAGACCGCAGGGAGGATCAGCGTTTTCCACGTCTGCCAGCGTGTCAGCTTCAAAATGACGGCTGCTTCCCTGAGATCGGACGGAATGGCCGCGGCACCGGCGATCACATTGAATAGAACATACCACTGTGTGCCCAGCATCATAAGCGGAACAGCGCCGATTTCCATCGAAATTCCAAGCTTCAGGTAGAGTATGATGACAATCGGGAACACCATGTTAGCCGGAAAAGAGGCCAGCACCTGAACCATCGGCTGTACAAAGCGGGCGATCCGCGGATTCGTTCCAATATAAACGCCGACGGGCAGTGTCCAGATAACTGCCAGAAGCGTTGAAACAAACACGCGCAGGGCCGTCAGCAATCCGAGGATGACGGCATGGATCAGTTCCCCCCAGCTGAGCCTGGCGATTTCCAGAACACCCGCGTACATGTAACGCAGAGCAAACACCGCCACCAGAATCAGAATCAGCCACTTCAGAAGGCTTCTGATCCGCCGCATTGATTCGGGAAGACTGATTCCGGATCCTTTTGAAGAAACGTAAACGAGCAGATCGTGAAAAAATCTCCGGATATTCTGATTGATCCAATGGACAAATCGCGCCCTTTTGAGAATGTCGTAAACCCAGGAAGACGGAACTTCCTTTGCTTCCGTCTGCTCATTTTTAAATTTCTGGCTCCAGGCAATGATCGGGCGCCAGAATAACTGATCCACGGCAATGACGACCACAATCATCGTGATAATCGCGTAAACAATGTCTTTGATATTTCCCTCCGCGGTCGCCTGGGCCATGTAGGAGCCGATTCCCGGCAGATGGATGTTCTGATTCAAAACGCTGATCGACTCGCTGGCCGCCAGGAAGAACCAGCCGCCGCCGAAAGACATCATGCTGTTCCAGACCAGCCCGATCATGGAAAACGGCACTTCCAGCTTGCCGAACCGCTGCCAGCTGTTCAGCCGGTTCATTTTGGCCGCCTCATTCAGGTCGCGGGGGATCGTCGTCAGCGAGTGGTAGAAGCTGAACGTCATATTCCACACCTGGCCCGTGAAGATGGCGAAAATCGACGCGCACTCCACACCGAGCAGGCTGCCGGGGAAAAGGGCCATGAAAGCCAGTACGGTTGCCGACAGAAAGCCGAGGACGGGCACGGACTGCAGAATATCGATCGCCGGTATCATAATTTTTTCCGCTGTCCGGTTATATGCCGCAACGCGTCCGTAAATAAAAGTAAAGATCAGGGACGCCGCAAAAGCGATGAACATGCGAAGCAGCGATCGGCCGGCATAATAAGGAAGCCACACAGGATCAAGATTTAAGGCCGTCTGCTGCTTCGGAGAAAAAGGGGCATGCATACCCGACCCCAGTTTTGTTAATAAATAAAGAAGAGATAATAACAGAAAAATGACCAGCAGATCGGCCCAGCCGAATCGAATTTTTTTATCGGCACTATCAAAAAGGTTCCATCGCATCGGTGTCCTCCCTTTCCTGTAAATTAAAAACAAAAACTCTCCGCTGTCAGACAGGGAGAGTTCCAATTTCCTTCTTTGTTCATCATTTGCCGCATAAAAGACTGCTTCTAATAGGTGAAATCGGTGACGCGACAGTCCGTGGGAATAACCGGAAACGGACAGTCTTTGTCTCCTTGAAGGAATACAACGTTTCCTGCCGGAGCGGCAGCGTGCTTATTTTTCAGCACCGCACTCATTATTCTTTCCTCAAAAGTGAAGAGAGATATACCGTTTAAAAAAACGCATAATCGACTACTGCCACCGTCCATTCCAGTTTCCCCCCTTATCAAATAAATATAAAAAGCCCCACAGGACGGATCCCCGGGGGCATGAAGTCAAGGCACAATTAACCGGTTCCCCCTGGTCCAGTTTTAGCACTATACAACGTAAAGGTTATCCTTAGCCACCTTAAGAAAAGCCTTAGTCCGGCAATTCCTGTTCTACCCATTGGCATCTTTCGATCTTTCCGGGCAGTGGCCTTTGTTCGTATAGGAGCCTCACCTAACGAGGGCTATTCATCTAACCACAAAAATACTCCTGAACCTATGGATTGTCAACACTTATATTTCATGGTGCTGTCACTAAGAACCGCGCCGACCCGGAAACGGACGCCGCTGCATTTAACCCGTCAGGTCAAACAAGGGCGATTCACTCACATAAAAATTTCTCCCCTTGATTTCACAAAGCAAGCTTTCGCCCCATCCCCGACGGAGGTTTTAAAATACCCAAAGGAGGAAGCGCGGTTCGCAGAAAGCTCAGGTTGTGCATGATCGCAAAATTTTTACATATTTCTACAATTAATTCCGCTTACATTGTATGATGACGGAAAAACAGAGAACTCAGCAGATTAAATGAGAATCAGACAGGGGAAAAACATCATGCTTTTCAAAAAAACGCTTTTTGTCATTCTAACCGCGATACTTGTGCTTGCAGTGGCCCATATATTTATAAAGAGCAGGGCCGGAGCAGACGATCTGCAGATCTTTGCCGACAGGAAAACCGTTAACGTGTACAGCAATCCGCAAACGCAGAACGGAGGCAGAGTTCTCGAAAAAATAGACGGCGGACAGACGCTTGAAGCGGCTCCGATGAATGCCGACTGGGACAGAACGGTGAAAAAAATCGACGGCCGGTACGGCTATGTCGGCAGTCACGACGTTCTGAAGGATAAGACCGGTGCTCCTCAAAAAGTTTACAGCATCGGTAAAACAACAAACATTTATACAACGCCGTACCCCTCTGGGGAAAAAGATTCTATATACAAAACAATCAAAGGGATCAAATCATTCATTGTCCATAAAATGGATAAAAACTGGTACAAAACATTTATCCGCATCGACGGGAAGGAATATACAGGCTATGTATCCAGAGACGATTTTGATTTCGCCGTTCCCCCGAAAAGCCATCAGTACCGGGCGCTGAAGCCGGACTCCGATGTGTATGCCGATATTTCCGGCAGTGACCGAACGACGATCAAGGCATTAACGCAAAACGATATCATCTACGGGCAAAGCTTCAGCGTCAGCTGGGATAAAGTAACTGTCGACGGACAAACAGGGTTTATCAATGATCATGATTTTGCGCAAGACGATTCATTTAAAGGAGATTCTCTTGCAGCTTTTGGCGACAGCATGACCCGGGGAGCCGAAGCCGACACGGATCGAGGAACGACAAAATATTCATGGACAACGTATCTCCCGGAGGAGATCGGCGTATCCAGAGTTTACAACTACGGCGTCAGCGGTTCCGCCGTAGCCGTAAGAAGCACCCGTAAAGATTCTTTTCAGGAGCGGGAGAGCTGGATCAACAAAGACGGCAAGCATCCCGATGTCATTCTTGTTCTGGTCAGTATCAACGACTTCCGCCATGACGTTCCGCTCGGCAGTTTTAAGGTGAGAAGCCGGACGACGTTTTACGGAGGACTAAGGAATTTCACCGAATATCTTCTGAGCAATGACCCCAAATCCAAGATTATTTATATGACGCCGCTGATTGAAAATCGGCCGCCGGTCACAACCTACCAGCCTAATATTTTCGGCCTCAATCAGACCGACTACGCCGAGGCCATCAAAAAAGTCGCGTCTTATTACGGCATTGAATGCATTGATATGCAGACCTGGACAGGCCTTGATCCGTTTAATCCCGCGATTAAACAAACGTTTTACATCGACGGCCTGCACATGAACAAAGCGGGATACAGAATCATGTCGGCTGAGATATCCAGACGGCTGCTTAGCGGCTGACGCACTTAAAATGCAGACAAAAAGTAAAAGAAGCATCGGCAGCGGGACTCCGGGCAGTTCCGTTACCGGTGCTTTCATCTATTATTTTGAATCTAGCCCCTGAGCATGCGAAGTCCGTTCAGAATAACGAGGATCGTGCTTCCCTCATGACCGACAACGCCCAGAGGCATGGAAATAAACTGCAGAAGATTGGCGCACATCAGCAATCCGATCATCGAAAGAGCAAAGACAATGTTGGTCTTAATGATCCGGTTCATCCTTTTCGACAGCCGGACCGAGTCGGCAATCCTCTGCAAATCGTTTTTCATCAGGATGATGTCGGCGGTTTCCAGCGCCGCATCGTTTCCGCCGCCCATGGCAATGCCAACCGACGCCTGGGCAAGAGCCGGCGTATCATTGATGCCGTCGCCGACCATGCCGACAGGGCCGTATTTTTCGCTCAGTTTTTTGATCTCACTGACCTTGTTTTCCGGCAGACAGTTGGCGATAAAGGAACTGACACCGGTTTCCTTTTGAATCGCTTCGGCCGTTTTTTCGTTATCCCCCGTCAGCATAATCGTTTGAATGCCAAAACGGTGAAGGATTTTAACGGCCTCGACGGACGATTCCCTGACCTGATCTTTCAGAGCGAAGGCACCGATGACTCGGCCTTCCGATTCCACGTAGACCAGGGTACGGCCCTCAGGCAGTTCGCTCTTATGTGTACCGATAAAGGCCTGCACGGCCGCGGGATCGAGCATATCCGCTTTCCCGATCGCATAAGTGCGGCCTGCGACCTCTCCCGTCACCCCGAACCCCGGTTTCACTTTGACATGCTCGGCTTCCGGCAATGTCCGGGCCGCTGTCTGAGTATAAGCGACAAGCGCCTTCCCAAGCGGATGCGAAGCGTTATTTTCTATAGCGGCGACGGCGGCCGTAAATGCGGCATCGTCAGACCCGCTGACATTCAGCATATGCGTGACTTCCGGCCGGCCTTTTGTCAGCGTTCCGGTTTTATCAAAAGCAAGGGCTTTGACGGCAGCCAGCTGTTCCAGATGCACGCCGCCTTTAATCAGGATCCCTTTGCGCGCTCCGTTGGCCACTGCGGACAGAACGGCCGGCATCGTCGAAGCGACAAGCGCGCAGGGCGAGGCGACAACGAGCATGACCATCGCGCGGTAGATCGTGTCGCTCCACGACCAGCCGAAAACAAAATGCGGCAGGAAAAGCATCAATAAGGTTATGCCGATGACAACCTTAACGTAAGTCGTTTCAAACCGTTCAATGAAGAGCTGGGACGGAGCCTTCTCACTCTGCGCCCTCTGGACCAGATCAACGATTTTGCTGAAAAGAGAGTCCTCGTTTCTTTTTGCGACACGGACAAGCAGATTGCCGTCCATGTTGACCGTTCCGGCCAGGACAGCATCCTTTACTTTTTTCAGCACCGGTATCGATTCACCTGTCATAGACGACTCGTCAACCGTCGTTTCCCCTTTAATAATCGTTCCGTCGGCCGGGATCCTCTCACCCGGTCTGATACGGATCGTATCTCCGGGATTCAGCCGACCGACCGACACCGGCCGCTCCTGATTATCAATAACAAGCCTTGCCGTTTCCGGCTGCAGATCCATCAGCGACGAAATGGCGGAAGAACTTTTGGCCATTGAGTACGTTTCAAGAGCGCCGCTGAGCGCGAAAATAAAAATCAGGACGGCGCCTTCCAGCCAATGGTCAATGCCGGCCGCGCCGACCGCCGCAATGCCCATAAGCAGTTCGACATTCAGCTGTCTGTTTTTCATCGTGTCCAAAATGCCCGCCTTGATTTGATAATAACCGCCGATGACGTAGGCAAGCAGATAAATATACCAATAACTGAGGCCGGTCAGCTGACCGAGAACGTAACCGAGTAATGTTAAAAAACCGCCCGTCAGTGCCGCGATCAGTTCACCGTGTTTTAGCAAAAGCTGCCGCACCCTCCCGGGGAACGGAGAGCGGCCGCTTTCGATTTTCAAATCCGTTTCCTCAAGCACATGCATCATCCCCTCTACTCAATTGATAAATATTATCATTTAATAATTGATCTTGCACTATATACCGCTTTATCAGCAAAAAAAGAAGCGGCGGTTATTATTTTTATAATCATTATTAATTTGTATTATCATACTACCATGTATTGCGGCTGTTTCAAATACATTTTTATCATTTATTTTTTATAATTGATAATGATAATTACATTCACCGAGGCTTTTAACAAAGGATATTTTTATAAAAGGTTGCATCTTCAACTACACTTTTTTTAAAAAGTTTATATTAATCATTAAATGATATTCATTATTAATCAAAATGCTCATTGCAATGGAATAAAAAATACCGGCAGCAGCATTTTATGCCGGAGTCGGCCATTTGCGATTTTCCGGCAGAGGATCCTCCGGAGAACGAGACTGTGAATTGAAGAGATTGGTGAATGACGGAGAGTGAAGCAGGTTTGACCTGACGAATTTCAGTTGAGAGATTTCTAATGAGAGGAACCGGCCGATAACAGAGAAAAGCGGGGCGGAAGCAATGCTGAAACCTTTATTGATCGGAGGATACGGGATTTCAAGCGCACAGCCGAAGGCAATGGCGGGCTGGGTTCTATCATTAAATATAATCTAAATCGTGAGCAAGCGGTGTCTGAATCATTTTTTTAACGGCCTTTACATCCGATGTCTGGGAAAGAATCCACATCAGTTTTGTGACAATAGCCTCCGTATTCATATCGCCGGCCGTGATGACTCCCGCATCGGCGACCCGTTTGCCTACTTCGTACAGCTGAATATCCTGCCCTTCTTGAAGGCACTGAGTCGTAATAATCACGGGAATGCCCTTCCGGACCAGTTCTCTGACACCGGAAATCAAGCTTCTCTTTTCAAAAGGCAGTCCGCCGTTGCCGAAGCTCTCGATGATCAGCCCTCTGGTATGCTCTTTTATAAAATCAAAAAACACGGGCGAAAGCCCCGGAAATACTTTCAGCAAGAATACATCGGGACAAATGCCGATATGAGATTTTAAAACGGCTTTCTCGGTCTCGGGACGAAAATTGATTCGGATCATTCGGTCATCAATAAAAGCGACATAAGGATAATTGATGCTTTCAAATGCATCGTAGCTCTTCGTTCGTATCTTCACAGCCCGCGTGCCCTGAATAGCCTTTCCGTCGAAAACAACGAAAACGCCGGGGAGGCCGGCCTTTTGCGCAAATGTCAGCGCATCCTGTATGTTTTTTTTCGCGTCCGTCCTCTTGAAACTTACCGGTACCTGCGATCCCGTCACAACCACCGTCTTTTTAATGCCGAGAAGCAGATAGGAAAGAGCCGAAGCCGTAAAAGCCATGGTATCTGTACCGTGCGTGATTATGAAACTATCATATTGACTTTGGTGCTCATGAATGACTCGGGCCATCGTCAGCCAGTCTTCAGGCTGCATATTGGTACTGTCCTTATTCATCAGAACTTTGAAATCCACGGATACTTCCCGGCTGTGAGTAAAATAGCGAGCCAGCTGATCGATCGTCAGTCCAGGTGCCAGCCCACCTTCATGGCAGGTTGAAACAATCGTCCCGCCCGTAGCGATCACTAAGATTTTTTTCAACAGTTTATCCCCAATACGTGCATTTATAAACCAAATTATAGCCGTTATTCGATTATTAGCAACACAAAAGTTTACTTTACGTGTACTATAATATAGACTAATTTAAGGAGGGAGACATGTTCTTGCCGGATAAATTGATTGAACTTCGAAAAAGAAAAAATCTAACCATCCAAAACATGGCCGATGCCATCGGAATAGCGAAAAGCACGTATGCCAGCTATGAAACAGGTTATCGCCAGCCCCCGATCGACGTGCTGATCAAAATCGCAGATTTTTTCGCTGTCTCTCTTGATACATTGGTCAACCGGCACCATACAGCGGCCATTCATCTCGACAGGGCAAACAGCGGAGATTACAGAGTATATATTGATAACTCAGAGCTGAAGAATGATGAGATCAAAGAAATCATTGCGTATGTTAAAGTGAAAAGGAAATTGCCGTTGTGATAAGTTATTAAAAAAGGGGATATCCTCAACTCATGTATCCAGTCAGTCCGCGGTGTGAAGGCACCGTCAATTCCGCTGAAAAGCGATCACGTGGCAGTCTATAGCTCTGAAATGTTCATGTGAACAGCGATGTATCCCGCTGAAAAAGGGGATATCCGGCACGGACATGGCGGAAACGTTCGATCTTTTTTCGACCCGCTGCATATCCCTGTAAATCGTGGTGAAAATCACCGGGAAAAATGCCGACTATCTACTGTAAAGTGCAAAATATCAACAGTGAAGCGCGAAAAATCGATAGTAAACAGGCCGGGATTAATAAGTGCAAATAATCGGAACAGCAAGTTGTATCCGATTGGTTTAAACTCTTGAGAAGGCGATACTCTGCCAAAATAGGGCGATTCATCCTTTTTTCGGGACGATAAACTCTTGACGGGGCGATACTCCGCCGGAACAGGGCGAATCAAGCCCATTTCGGGGCGGTCGTTCACTGTTTTAGGGCGATTCATCCTTTTTTCGGGGCGATTGTTCACTGTTTTAGGGCGATTCATCTTTTTTCAGAGTGATAAACTCTTGACGGGGCGATACTCCGCCGGAACAGGGCGAATCAAGCCCATTTTGGGGCGATTGTTCACTGTTTTAGGGCGATTCATCTTTTTTTCAGGGCGATAAACTCTTGACAGGGTGATACTCCGCCGGAACAGGGCGAATTGAGACTTTTTTAGAGCGATCGTTCACTGTTTTAGGGCGATTCATCTTTTTTCAGGGCGATAAACTCTTGATGGGGCGATACTCCGCCGGAACAGGGCGAATCAAGCCCATTTCGGAGCGATCGTTCACTGTTTTAGGGCGATTCATCTCTTTTTCAGGACGATAAACTCTTGACGGGGCGATACTCCGCCATAATAGGGCGAATCAAGCCCATTTCGGGGCGATCGTTCACTGCTTTAGGGCGATTCATCCTTTTTTCAGGGCGATAAACTCTTGATGGGGCGATACTGGCCGTCGGCTCGGCTGTATGGATCAGATTTCAGTTTATTATCGACCGTTAGTAGCTGTTTATCGGTCGTCGCAAGGAGTTTCTCGGTCGTCGACGGTGCTTAATCGGTCTTCAGCAGGTATACCCGATTTATTAACCTATCAATTGTGACAGAAGTTTTTCGACCCTTGCAGAAGTTTATGGATCGCGAAAACGCTCTCCGTTTTTAGAGATTGGCGATCTCAGGAAGAGTCAATCAATTGACGGCAGGCACAGCCGGACAATGAGCTAAGGGGATACTCATATTAAAAAATAAAATTAGTCGTGACCTGTTTCTAACTCGACCGCCGGATCAGGAAAAACGGACGTTCAACGGCAGATCCGATTAACCTTGTCTTGAATGAAATGAAGAAAAAGTTGAGCGGTCCTATCTATAATGGATGGTTTCCGGCTGCAGCCAGGCCTTGGAACATCGGACAGACTTACGCCGAAACGGTTTCGGGCCTGCTTCCGGCTTGAAACCGCCGTCGCGCAGCGCCATGCTGCAGTGCTTATGAGCTGTTAACTTTTTACTTATGGAGGTCTCTTTATGAATCAACGATATAAGCTCGATTACAAATCTCCGATAGGCGTCATCGAAATCATTGGCACGAAGGATGCGGTCTGCTCCGTTACGTTTTCCGAGCGGACGGAACCGCTGAATTTAAGGACAGAGGATACGCCTGCCGTTTTAACCGATGGCTTCAATCAGCTTGACGAATATTTTAAGGGCACACGGCGTCAATTTTCCGTGCCTTTCCTGTTTGAGGGTACCGATTTTCAAAAAAAAGTCTGGACGGCTTTAACAAAAATACCGTACGCTGAAACACGTTCTTACAAAGATATAGCCGCCTCCATCGGCAACGAAAAAGCCGTCCGGGCCGTCGGCATGACAAACAGTAAAAATAAGATAAGCATTATCGTGCCCTGCCATCGCGTGATCGGTGCAAACGGGAATTTAACCGGCTATGCGGGCGGCTTATGGCGTAAAGAATGGCTCCTTGAACATGAACGATCGGGAATTCATTTTTTGGACTGAATAGTTTCCCCGGTTCATGTATAAGCTGCTCAGGAATGCAGGATCGGCGATCATCTCCTCAAGCGCGGCATGTGCAGACGGGGCTGAAAAACATCCGATACTTTTCGACCGGCCGCAGATTTATATGAACCTAAGTCATGTTGTTAGACGCGGATGGCGGTGAATGCTACACTGAAGCTGTTTAAAGAAGGGGGAGAGCGATTTATCATGAAAATCGGATTTATCGGCAGCGGCCATATCGGACAGGCCGTTGCAGCAAGCGCTATTCAAGCCGGATACTCCGTTGTGATGTCGAACTCACGCGGACCGGAAACACTGGCTGAACTGGTGCGGAAGCTCGGTCCGAATGCAAAAGCGGCGGCATCGGAACAGGCGGCACGCGAAGGCGATATTGTGGTCGTCACAGTTCCGCTGCGCGCACTGCCCCAGCTTCCGATTTCCGGACTGGCCGGAAAGACGGTCATTGATACAATGAATTACTATCCTTCGCGCGACGGCCGGATCGAAGCTCTCGATCATGGATCAACGACAACCAGTGAGCTCACGGCCGAACATTTCCCCGATGCCCATGTGGTCAAGGCATTTAATTCAATCTTTGCGACCGATATCGGACCAACGGCCAAACCGAAAGGCGATCCAAGGCGGCGGACTCTGCCGATCGCCGGGGATGACGCAGAAGCAAAGAAAGCTGTGACGGAATTAATCGAGTCAATCGGCTTCGATGTCTATGACGCCGGACCCCTGCATGAAGGGTTTCGCTTTCAGAATGGCACACCTGCCTACTGCGCACGCGCCAATCGGACAGATCTGATTGATTTATTAAATCAGGCAAAAGAATGATGTGCATCCACCCAGTTCTGTTTAAATCAAACATAAATAGCTGAACAGATCAGTTTTTTTCTGAACTGTTCAGCCTTTTTACATAGTGCTCCTGAGCGTCTATCGTGCTCTGAAACAGGCAGCAAAACAACAACATTTTGTCCCGGCTTCGCATTTACGATTCCCCCAAATATAACTCAAAGGCTTCATTCGGATCTTTACGCGGAGATATTTGCACAAAATCATTATATGAGCTAAAGGGTTGTACTCTTCCTTTATTCAGCAGGAAAATATGACTCGGCATCGATTCATAATCTCTTAATTCATGAGTGGATACGATCACGATTCTTTTGGGAGACTGGGCGATAACGTTCAATCTATCTAATATTTGCCGGCGGGAAGTTGGATCGACACCGCTTGTAGGCTCATCAAATAAAAACAGCTGCTTGTCTAAATGGGTCTCAAATAATGTCAATAACCAGCGCCTTTCTCCGACAGACATAACGCTGATTTTTTTATTTAATAGATTATAATACAGATTCTGAAGGCGATCAGATAATAGGCGGATGTCGATCGGCGTATATCCGTTAGAAATTCCGAAAATAAAACGTTCGAGATCCTTACCCGTTAACGCTCCAAAAAGGGCAGGAGTCTGGGTTTGATAAAGAATTTTTTCTTTTTTGGGAAGCCCGTTTATTTCACCTGACTGAGGCGTGCTTAAACCCGTCAGAATATCAAAGAGTGTTGTTTTGCCCGCTCCATTATAGCCAATCAACAAATTTAACATTCCGGATTCCAGCTTCATATTGAGATTTTTAAATAGAGAAGTTTTTGTATATGAAAAATCAATATTTTTTAACTCGATTTGCATTTAAATCACCTTAGTTCCGCATATAGAACGAATTAACCTGTATTTTAGAAAGCGACAGGATGCCGATCACTATGTATAGCGCTATGATTGTCATTAATACGATTAGCTGATCCAAGGTGAAAATTCCCTGGAACAAATGAACAACAAACATATCTACCTGGGTAACAAAGTCATTGGGGATCAGTCCATATAACAATTCTCCCCAAAAAGTGCCGGTGTCTTTACGAACAGCCGAAATCCATATAAATAGAATTAATGATATATTTGAAATCGTTATCATCGTATTTGCCCGTACTTTCAGAACTCCAATAAAGAGGACGAATAAGGCAATCGGGACACTTGAAATAATATAGATGGACAGAGAGGCAAATACGATAAAGAAAAATGAACGAAAATTATACATAGCGATAACAAATGCAAAAATCGAACTGCATATTAATCCGAATAATAACTCGCTCAAAATCAAACCCACGACGACTAAATGTTTATCGCCGCCGGAAATCATCGTAAATGTTTTAAAAGTGCCGTTTTCCCGATAATTCAATAACTGCAGTGAAATGCCATTCAACATAACGCTGACGACAATATAGCCAAGATAATTGCCTATTTTCAATATCAATTGATTTTTATCGATATCTCTGCCCTCGAATAACGGCAAATTTGAAAAAACGAAAAATAAAGTCGGAGCAATAACAGTGTAAATAAAGGGGATTTTTTCCGACCAAATTATTTTATTAAATACTTTAAAATAATTATAAATAATTTTTGTATTCGTTTTCATTGTTTGTTTTCCCCCCCTTCTTTAAGGAAACAGAATTTGTTTCCCTTTATTCAGGAACTCATTCATATTTAATATTTTGCAAATCTTATATTGTTCTGGAAACTCTTGCCGTATTTCGATAAACAAGCTGCCGACCAGAAACATCTGACAAAAGCGGCAGCTGGAACCGATTTGTTCATAAAAATAAAAGCAGCAGTGCTGACAAGGAATTGAGTCACTCCAGGTTTAGTTATTGACTATCAGTATAATATAAATATTTTGTAAAACATGTCGTTTTTTGTCGATTAACGATTCTTCACATACCCGCTCAATATGATTGCTCTGATAAACGACATTTCTACATTCCATATAGTTTCGATAAAACGCAAACTTCCGATGACATTATCGGCGTTCAACGCCTGATTTAACTGCAGCAAGCAGGCGGATCTATAAAACGTATTTCACTGTTCGGCAGTCTGAGTCCTAATCGGTTTCCGTTCCACCGGCGAAGACAAAACAATTAACGTTGTCGGTTTGCCGTACTCCAGGCAGGCATCGATGTAGTCTTCCAAAGTGTGGACCGATTCGGTCACGACTTTGGTTAAGTAGCTGTACATACCGGCGATTCGATGGCACTCGATGACATCCGGATAACCGGCAGCAAACTGTGCATATTTTTTACAGTCCCTGGGCTCCATTAAAATAAAAGCAGTCACATGCTTGTTTAATTTTTCCGGTGAAACGAGAGCGCAGTATTTTTTGATCACGCCCTGCTCTTCCAATCTTCTTACCCGTTCAGTGACGGACGGAGAAGTCAGCCCCACTTTTTTGCCCAATTCAATCATGGTCAGGCGTGCATTTTCCTGCAATTGAGAAAGGATATCAAGATCGATTTCATCCATAGAAGCCGTCTCCTTAATTATTAAAATAGATTTTATATCTTCCTTAATTATATATGAATATATCAACCATTTGCTTAAATGTGCCATGTCATTTTCTCGTAAAACCCTATAAAATGATTAAAAAATACATAGATGCAAAGAGGGGGATTATCTTGACTGAACATTCATTAAAACGGTCGATCACCTGGGTTCAGGGAACAGCGCTCACCATTGGCGCCGTTCTCGGCTGCGGCATTCTTGTGCTGCCCTCCATTACCGCAAACAACGCAGGACCGGCTTCTCTTTTATCATGGATTCTCATGTCTCTTATATCTTTCCCGATTGTTCTGACCATTGCGCATCTGGCACAGATCATGCCGAGTGCCGGAGGAATCGCCGCCTATGTCGAAAGGGCTTTCGGGCCGATGACGAGTTCCGTGTTAAGCTGGATTATGCTCGGCTCTATCCCTGTAGGTGTGCCGATCGTCGCGTTGACAGGCGCCTTTTATGTAAATGACATTCTGCCGGTAAACATATGGGAAGTAATCGGCATGGCTGCCCTGATTCTGGCTGTTTCTTTATTTTTGCATGTCAGGGGGATTGAACTTTCAGCCAAAGTCGGTCTGGGGGTTATCTGCGGAATCCTGGGTTTATTAATCACGGCTGTCGCTGTCTCTGCCCCTTACATCCGCCGCGATGCCTTTACTCCGTTCGTGCCTGACGGCTGGCTGTCCGTCGGTTCAGCATCCGTCATCATTTTTTTCTCGTTTGTCGGTTGGGAAATGATTGTGCCTCTTGCGGAAGAATTTAAGAACCCTGAAAAAGATATCTTCGTCAGCTTATTATTAGGCGCCTTTTGCATTGCCATTTTATACATATCCGTTTCATTTGTAACCGTAGGCACCCATTCCTACGGAGGCAAAAAAGAGATCGCTTCATTGAGTATTCTTATCTCAAAAGGGCTGGGAACCGCAGGGGCTGCTCTGACAACTGTTCTTGCTTTATTTATCACATTCAGCAGCGTTCACGCAAACATTGCCGGATTTTCAAGGATGGTTTATGCCCAGGCAAGAGGGGGAAATTTTCCGGCTTTCTTTGCGGCTCTGCATCCGCAGCACCGGACTCCGGTCAGAGTCTTAGCCGTTTTAGGCGCGATTTTCGGCATCGTTTTAATTCTGTACGGTTGGGTCCGGCCCGATCTGGGGACGCTTTTAAAAGGACCCAGTGCCGTCTTTATTACTTCCTATATACTGACTATGCTGGCCGCCTTAAAAATCCTAAGACCTCTGACCATCGGCTGGCTGATGGCATTTCTTTCACTGACGTTCAGCGTCATCCTGTTATTTTTCAGCGGCTGGGCGATCCTGTATCCTGCTGCCCTGTCTGCTCTTGGCGTGCTCTATCTTCGAAAGAGAACCCGGCAGTTAAAAGCTGGGGGATCAGTCTGACTTATAAAGAGAGCAGGTTTGAAAATATCCGTGCACTAATTGCCGATGAATCTATACCGCCGTATAAAACCTTGAAAACAACGGACAGCCATTCCAACATCGGCCATAACGCATCCGGGGCCGAAACTCTTTACATGCTGTTTTCTAAATTTGAGCGGGTCCATAAGCCGGATAAAAATAATCTTCCGTCCTCACAGCGGCAATGAAAAGCATACCTCGGTACCGCTGCCGAGCACACTGTCGCATTCAATGCGCCCCCCGTGGCGTTCCACGATATCTTTCGCAATGCACAGGCCCAGGCCGGAACCGGGGACATCCTGTCTTCGTGCTGCGTCGCCGCGGTAAAATCTGTTGAAAACAAAGGGGAGGTCATTTGCCGCGATGCCGCTGCCGGTGTCTTTGACGCAGACAATCAGTCCGGCGGCTTCCAGCTTAAAATGAATGTTTATCCTGCAGCCGTGCTGCCTGTATTTAATGCTGTTGGATACAAGATTCTGCATAACCTGTGTGATCCGTTTACGATCGACCGTGATCAGCACATTCGGAACCTCGTCAACGGAGAAGGCCACACCCGAGTGCGCCGCGTCAAGTGACAGCTCCCCGCAGACCTCTTTAAAAAAAGGCCGCGCATAAATTTCCTCTAAAACAATAGGCAGTTCGCCAAGCTGTGCCTTTGTTTCTTCAAGAATGTCGTCTATAAGCCCTGTCAAAAGCCGGACCTTTCTCAGCATCAGGCCGGAAGGGTCATGGATCCGCGCAGGGCTGTCGGCAATGCCGTCACGGATTTCTTCCGCATAGCCGGAAATGGCGGCAAGCGGTGTTTTCAAATCATGGGATACACAGGCAAAAAGCAGCCTGTCGGCATTAAGCAGATCGTTCTCACGCCGGAACGCAGCTGAAAGCTCATCACGCATGGCCTCAAAATCATGGCACAGTGAACCTATTTCGCCGGTGTCGTCATAGAGCAGCCGCGTATCCAGATCGCCCCGCAGCATCCGCCGGGTCGAGCCGTGCAGCAAAGCAATCGGAGCGAAAAGGTCATTTTTCAGAAGATGTGCGACAAAGAAAAGCGGCAGACATACACCCGCCGTCAAGAGAAAAAGCGATAAGATAACCGGCCATGCTGCATTCGGAGAACTGTAATTCTTTTTATCGGCTGTCACAAGCAGCATGCCGCTGATTGTGCCGTTACGGACAATCGGAGAGGCAAAAGTAAGCATTCGCCCATTATTTTTTATACCATTGAGACCGGAGAGGGTATGCAGATCGACAGTATCCCCTTTTCGATACGCAGCAACGGTCGATTCAAGCACCCGGCCGTCGGTGCCGAAAAGGGCATAGTGTGCCTTGTTTCCGACGTGAAGCGCGCCTTTCTCCGCCTGAACCACAAGAGCGTTAAAATCGACACGCATCCGCCGGTCATCAAATGTATCGGAGACGATGCTGTACCAAGTAAAAGCCGCAAGAACAGCCAGCCCGAAACAAAGAGCGCCTGCCAAAAAAAGCAGGCGCCCTATCCGGCGGCGGATTCCGCCGCCTTTTTGTTTCCGCCGCATGAAAGAAGTCACTTTTCCCATTTATAGCCCACTCCCCAAACGGTTTTGACAAATTGTACGTTGGCTTTGGCGAGTTTTTCACGAAGCCGGCCGACAGTTACCGCCACAGTGTTATCATCCACATAATCCGTGGTGCCCCAAAGAGCCGCAAGCAGCTGCTCCCGGGAAAAAACCTGCGAAGGGTGGGCACAGAAATAGTCAAGCAGGCGAAACTCCTTTGCCGTAAGCGGCAGTTTTTCAGCGCCCACCGATGCCGTAAAAGAAGCCGGATCGACGACCAGTGCCCCGCAGATTATTTTCGCGCCGGCGCCGGCAGCCGGCCGCGCAGCAAAGGCTACATATCGGCGGATGTGCGATTTTACGCGGGCAACCAGTTCGACCAGCGAAAAAGGTTTCGTGAGGTAATCGTCGGCTCCCATACCGAGCGAAACCAGCTTATCAAGATCGGAACTTTTGGCAGAGATGATGACGATAGGAACAAACGAGGCCTGCCGTATTTGCCGGCAGACCTCGATGCCGTCCATCTTCGGCAGCATGATATCGAGGATGACAAGCGAAGGCTCAAAGCTGCGCGCCTCTGAAACAGCCGACTCGCCATCATAGGCATGCCGCACGGCAAATCCCTCTTTTTTCAGATAGTCTTCCATAATGCCTGCAAGATCGAGGTCATCTTCCACAACAAGCACTTTCTCGTTTGCCATCGCACCGCCCCCTCAGATGATCTTATTGTCGCACAGCAGCGGACAGGCGGCAACGGCTATTCGCTAAATCACCAGCCATGCTGCTGTAAGAAAGCAAAAATGGTTTCTTCACGCCTTGCCTGCTCCTCTTTATCATAGCTGCCGAGCTGCAGATCGCCTTCAATGCGCCCGTCTGAGAGATAAACAAGACGGGAGGCACGTCCCGCGGCCTTAAGGTCGTGTGTCACCATCACAATGGACTGTCCTCCCTGTGCTAACTGAGAGAGAATGTCGAGCACTTCAAGTCCCGAAGCGGAGTTGAGTGCTCCTGTCGGCTCATCGCAAAATATGATTTGCGGTTTGCCGATCAGGGCACGTGCAATCGCCACACGCTGCTGCTGCCCTCCGGACATTTCCGAAGGATATTTATCACGTTCCTCTGCAAGGCCGAAGCGAGTCAGAAGCGCCATCGCTTTCTCGTTAACCTCTGTTTTGGGTACCCTGCCGTATCCGCAATAGACAACATTTTCAAATGCAGTCAGATCGGGAAGCAGGTTGGCGCTCTGGAATACAAAAGAAATATCATTCTTGCGGATAGCCGGAATTTCCTTCTCCGGAATCTGCCTGATATTGCGGCCCAAAATTTCCACCGTGCCGCTCGTCGGCCGGTCCATTGTGGAAATCGAGTATAAAAGTGTGGATTTCCCGCTTCCGCTCGGTCCCATGATGACCGTGAAATCTCCTTTGTAAATTTCAAGGTCCAGATTTTTCAGTACATTGACACCCTGTTTGCCGAGAATATAATTTTTGCAAAGCTTAACTGTTTTGATAATTGCTTTTTTCATATGTCGATCCTCCATGCATTTCGTGTTTTCGTTTTCCTGCTCCGGCCCTATTCTTCCATCAGTTCAACCGGAGAAATTTTTCTCAGCGGAATGCAGAAGAGCAGCGTCAGTGCAAGTATGCCCGCAAAGATCGATCCGATCAGTATGGTTAATTCCTGCGGACTGTTCACCAGCCCAGGAATACCCATCATCGAATAAAATATGAAGGGCGAAAGCGTCAAATGGAGTGTGACGGCCAGTGCAGCGCCGAGCAGTGACAGCAGCAGAGTTTTAAACAGATTTTGCAGGCTGATATAGGTATTCGTGAAGCCCATCGCCTTAAGGATCCCGAACTTTCGGCGATCGTCGAGCTGTGTGGTCATCAGCAGATTGAAGATATTGAGCAGGCTGAAAGTGATAAAAACCGTGACAAGCATGACGGTTACCGGATTCATGATCTCTTCGACTGCTGTGATTGGTTCCTTTACATCCTTCTGCATCCGATCCGCAGTAAGACCGAGATCATGCTTCATGCGTGCGACAAAGGCGGCCCGATCCGTTCCGCTTTTGAGCTTAACAGCCATCGAAGCCGGCCGATAGGGGAGGCCGGTCTCTTTCAGCGACTGATCGGTCATTTCAATCGTTTTGCTCGTGTGTACCATATTGTCATAAATGCCTGTAACAAGATAGGACTTTTTACTGTTCCCGATGGTCAATGTAATATAGTCTCCGATACCGATGGAAGAGCCCTTAACCGTGCCGCTGCTCACGGCAATTTCATTCACGTATTTTGGGGGCCGCCCAATTTTAATGGCATTGAAAAAGTCCCTGTCTGATAGATCATTCCAGCTGATGACAGAGCTGTTATTAAAGTCTGCGCCATAACTGTTCTTTTCTGTTTTGATACTGGCAAGGATAAAGGGCGAGCCGTACACACTGTTCAAAACCGCCGGATCGTTTTGGACCGCTGCGATTTTTTCCGGTGTCAGGCCTCCGCTGACATAGTAGTCTGCGCGCGGTGTGCCAAACCAGACATCCGTATTTTCTGCAATATGGTCAACCGTGTAGTTGATGCTTATAAAAAAGGTACTCAGATAGAAACTGACTGTGAGGATCAGCACAAACATGACGCTGAACGAACGATGCTTCCATACATCGTTGATGGCCGTTGCCAGCGGAGAAAAAGCGTGAGGAATCAGCGAACGCCTGAGCTTTTTCGGTGAGGAACTGATGCCGATCTGGAGAGCCTGAACCGGCGTGATGCGCCGGATACGCCGGTGGGCCTGCCAGACAGATAAAAGCAGCAGCATGAAAAGCGCTGCGGCACCCCCCAAAGCGAGCAGCACCGACGTAAAGGAAAGCCGAAATCCGCCGATGTATCGCGTGATCGTCGTTCCGACAGCATAGCCGACCGGCAGACCCACTGCCGATCCGAGCGTAATCCCGACGGCTCCGACGAGTGCATAGCACTTGAGATAAAAGCCGGCGATCTGCCTGTCTGTGAAACCCATCGCCTTATAAATTCCGATAGAGCGGTATTCCTTAATGAGATTGTTTTTAATCAGAAAACGGATAATCACAATCGACACCACGAAGATCAGAATCGCAGAAAGCATGCCGATACTGCCCAGGATCAGTGTGAGCATGGTAAAGCTGAGCAGCAGCTGAGAAACGTTAAAACTAGTGAACAGGGCACTTGTTATCGAGGATGGCAGGTTGTGCAGCCAGGTTTCCGCATCGGAATAATCTTTTTTAGAATTGATGGCAAGGAGAACAGTGGATTCCCCGCCCTTCAGCGAGGAGAGCGTCGACTCGGAAACATAAAACGGATAGATCCCGAACATGCCTGACGGACAAGTGGCATCGTTAATGAGTCCGGAAACCGTAAGCGTTCTGTTCGAGGTGCCCTGCAAGGTGATTTTGTCACCGGTCCTGATCCCCTTCTGGTCGGCAAAAACACCGAGTAACCAAATCTCGCCCGGCGCCGGCCCTGTTTTATTCTGAATTCCCGTCTGAGGCGTGATTTTCCACGAGACCGCACGGTAGTCCGGCAACGCGTAAAATGAAAACAAACCGGGTGTGATATCACGGCCTCCGAACATCAGCTTATCGGCGACGATGCGGCCGTCGAGTGTTGCAACACGTGTAAAATCTTTGTTGTTTCCCGCCTGAGCAAGCAGCCGCTCGGCCGGGGCACCCCGGCTGACGTTGACAAACAAATCAGGGGAATTTTTCTTTGAATAATAGTCTGCCGCATAGTTGCTTGTTTCCACAGTGAAAATGAGGCAGGCACTGAAAATCGCCGAGGCAAAAAAGAGGATAATTCCTATAAGAGTGAACTGAAGTTTCTTCTTTCGCAGCTTATGAATCCACATCGTACGGCCAACTTCCCTTCCTGAACTTTCTTTATTCTAGAAGAAAAACCTGACAGTGCATCAACAAAAGGATAACAAAACAATAACGCAGATCTGACCGAAAAAACGGCTGTGCGGAAAACACAGGAGCGGCGGACAGAAACCACTGTATCGGTTCCCATTTTTCGCCTGTCCGAATGGCCCTTTTTAAATAGTTCCCTTCCATCAGCCGGATATTTTCTCCTTACTTTTTAGATGCCGTCACACGGCGGGTATCCTTGCCTGAAGGCCCGGTTCTTGCCGGGTCCGGCAGCGGGCTTTTATCATCCGGCTGCCGCTTATGTACCGGGCGCAAAAAAGGCCGGCCATGATCAAATGATCGATCGGCCGGCCTGTGTTTCACTGCTTTTACTTTTCGGTTAGCTTTTCTTTCAGCTCTTCTGCTCCAGCCGGAACACACCGAAGCAATTCTTCTTTAAGAAAAAACAGCTGGCTGGATTCGGCAATTTAACAGGGACAGACATTCTGAATAACCTTGTCTTTAGCTTTCTCTATAGCGGTCAGTGCTAATCTATTTACACTTCTTTATCTGTATAAGAAAAAACAGGAGCATACTTCCGGCTTCCGCTGTTCATCATATCTTTGTCCGTCCGTTTGAACTTTTTTCGAGAATCATTTGACCGGTTCAAAGGTCCTGCAATCTGTCTCTTCATGATCGGAAGCCTGTTTGCCTTTATGGCTGACAACATAAATGGTATCGGCCGCACATTTGTTCCCGCTACCCCAAAATGTGCAGTTGCTCACTTCACAAAGTACGTCTTTAGCCAAGTTTCTCACCTCCTCGGCGCTTAGTATAAGCCGGGCCGGGAAGATTGATTCTTTAAAAGCTATAAAAAGCACTCGAACCGTTGCGGCGTTCCGAACATTTGCATCAATAACTGAGCCCGTGCCGATGATGGTTATGTTCTATATGCCGGTGTTTCAGAGAAGGAAAAATACATTTATCAAAAATGCCGACCAGCGGGCCCTGAAACAAGAGCGAAAAAATGGTGCCCACATTAACTGCAAAAAGATGGTACGTCGTGATCCAGCAAACGATAATCACCAGGATAGGCGGTACAAAAGTAACTAACTGAGCAGCAGGCGCACTTCCCCTCAAGTACTTAAAACGGACAATCTGCATGAGATCGTCACACGGATGAAGCAGCCAATTAACCCGCTGATAAATCGAAACGGCCAGGGAAATAAGACATATACCTGCGACATCCAAAATAATCCGCACAGTAAGAGGCAGTGCATCGATGCCCAGACCGTTTAAGAAGACGCTGAACATCCCGATCAGATAGCTGAACGGGCCTAAAAAAACAAGATTACCCAAAACGCGGCGCCAATCAAATCTGCCGATGATCAGCACGTTGATCAAGATAACGATAAGGCCGTAAACAAAAAGAACTAAGTCCAGGGGAACGCCTGTCATTTGCGTAAAATTAACTGCCGAAGCGGTCCATAACGCACTTCCCAAATTTAACGAAACCGTCAATGCATTTCCCAAAGCATTGAAGAAAATTGACATCGTAAAATAAGCGATGTTCTCAACGTTTCCCATTTGTACAGAATGTTTAGCTAACACGCCTATTTCCTTTCCGTATCAAAAAATATTTCAAGCTGCCTTTCCGTTTTCTGCAACCTTTTTATAGTTTAATCCTTTTCCCTTGAACCGTTCAATACTTGATTCCGCAAAATTATCCGCTCCGACTACGGCCGCCCGCTAACCCCTTTAAAAATCGATACACAAAACGCCCGCTTGATTCTCTGCGGCCGTTTCAGAAACAGCATGCATACTGATTGAAAATGAAGTATCGGCCGTTTGTTTTTTTCAGGCAAAATAAATTTTTACAAAGGGGAAAACGTACTCGGCTTGACGGTGTCGCAATGAAGCACATTTTTCTGACACACAGCTTCGAACCAGTTGACAAGATTAAGCGGGCATTATACCATAGTTCTATGAATATAGAACAGCAAGATAAGAACCAAGTACTCGTGCCTTTATTTAAGGCTTTGGCTGACGAAACACGATTAAATATTGTTCGAACGCTACGCGACACGACTGGAGAATTAAGCTGCGGTGACATCGGCGAAAGGATGAACATTGCAAAATCGACCGCCTCCTATCACTTCCGGACGCTGAGAGAAGCCGGACTGATCAGCACACGTAAAGACGTCCGAACCAAATATGTCAGCCTGCGCCGCGATGTTTTTGATGCTTGCCTGCCGGGTTTCCTGGATTCCTTGTGAATCCGGGTATTTATTTATTCGTTAGTTCCATTATTGTAGAACAATGAAATAATAAGGGAGATCCTAATGAAAAAAATTCCGCTGCTATTTTTTACGACCACATTTATCATCGGAACTGACACATTCCTCATTTCACCGCTCTTACCGGTACTTAGCCATATATATCATACGCCGTCCAATCTCGCGGGCTGGATGGTCAGCGCCTATGCATTAGGCTACGCTCTATTTGCATTGATTGCCGGTCCGTTATCCGACGGTATGGGCCGCAAAAAAGTCATGATCTTCGGTTTGTCTGGTTTCACCCTGGCTACCTTCTTATGTGCCGTCTCCCCCAGTTTCCCGACAATGATTCTTTTCAGGTTCCTGGCCGGCATTAGTGCCGCTTTTGTCACCCCGCAAATCTGGGCAGCCATCCCGCAGCTTGTCGCGCCAAAATCAATCATAAAAACAATGGGCGTCGCGACGGCCGGACTTTCTGTTTCCCAAATGATCGGTCTTCCCGCAGGCAGCTATCTTGCCGTCTTTTCATGGCGGGCCCCTTTTCTGGCCCTTTCTTTTTCTGCACTGCTTCTCAACTTTGCGATTGGGTCCCTTCTGCCTTCCCTTTCGACCGTTCGAACAAATAGGAACAGGCACATCGACCGGATTTATAACTCTGTTATGAAGGCGCCTCACGTCTTTAACTATTTTGCAGGCTATTTCATGTTTCAAACCGGTTTTTTTACCTCATACGCTTTTTTAGGCATCTGGTTCACTCAGGATTTTTCTCTGAATGTCGCTTCTATCGGCACGAACATGATCCTGCTTGGGCTTGGCAACTTAATCGGATCGCTTTTCGGCAGCAGACTCGTCGCCAGAGCGGGCGTGGCAAAATCCGTCCTTTTTTCCTTGATTTTCCTATCCATCACTTACGTACTCCTTCCGCTCTCGGGATCACTGTGGATCGCCGAAGGCCTGTTCCTCCTCATTTTCTTAGTCGGCGGCTTTATTTTCCCCGTGCTGATGAGTACTCTTCAATCGCTCGCTCCATCGGCCCGAGGCACAATTTCTGCCTTAGCAAGCGCCGTGATGTACGCCGGCACTACAGTCGGAGGCGTTATCGGCGGGTTCTTGTTTGACTGGTTTCACGGTTTTATCGGAATCGGACTTTTTGCTGCAGCAATGAATGTGATCCCTCTCCTTTTCTTTCAAAGAGCAGGGCTGTTTCATGATAAGAAAGAAAAAGGCATGCGCCGATAGTGCCGGCGGCATCCCATTTGACATTCCGCTGCTTCCGGTAGTTAAATGTTTTGTAGAGAGCGCTGTTAATGATCCGGGCGGCACAGCTTTACCCCCCTGCCAGTGTCCCTTTCATACCGTTCATGATGCGGATCAACAATCTGTTAAGCCGCGTTCAGGCGGCGTTTCCCGTTATCGCGATACATATCAAAGCAATCATTATTACAATTAGGAAAGGAAATTATATCTTGGCAACTTATCTGCGCAGAACGACCGACAATGATCTACCCGAGATCGGCAGAATTATTGAGAGTGCTAAATTACTGCTGAAAGCAAACGGTATTAATCAATGGCAGGACGGTTATCCGGACGAGACAGCTTTACAGAACGATATTAGGCAGCAAGTCAGTTACGTGTTGATCATCGACGGTCAAATCGCCGGTACCGGCGTCATCCTGAACCAAGTAGACCCGTCCTATGAAGAAATTGAAGAAGGCAGCTGGGCGGGGCCTGAAAAATCCGCTTACAGCTCAATTCACAGGACCGCCATGTCTCCTGAATTCCGCGGCCGCCACTTATCCTCGCTATTGATGGGATACCTGATCTCCGCAGCCGGATTAACAGGGCACGCTGATATCCGGATTGACACGCATCCTGACAATCAGGCGATGCAGCGTGTGATCAGAAATGCCGGATTTGATTACCGGGGCATTATTTATCTAAATAAGCCCGATGGCAAACGCCGGGCCTACCAGCTCTTATTGCCTTAATTCCGAAACAGGAAGGCACCCGGATCGGGCATCGTTCCATTCATCAAAAGCATACTGCTCCGGAATTGAAAAATGCAAAACATGTACACGAGACCGATTCTCTGCGACATCCGCACCGATCGAAAAACTGCGCTCAACGACCGATGAATCGAGCGTGACGGCCGATAAGCTCCCGGCGGCGACCGATACCGGGCATATAATGACCGATAAACTGTTCAGAACGACCGATAGACTCCGGTGATGATCGATAAACTTCCGGAAGGCGATCAATAAACGGTCCTTAACGACCGATGAATCGGGCACACTGGCAGTCTATTCAGATCTGCAGGTTGAAAACTAACTAACGTTAGTTTATAATTGGTATTAGCAATAATAGAAGGTGAAAAGTTGAGTACAAAGCAGGATATTTTTGATTGTGCACTGGCTCTTTTTTCAAAAAGCGGTTATAACGGCGTATCGATGCGGGACATTGCAGGCAAAGTCGGTATTAAAGGCAGTTCAATCTATAACCACTATGCGGGAAAAGAGGCGATCATGGATGACATTTGCCAGGCTTTTGTAAGAACGCTTGCCGTTTCGCGCCCTCCTTTGGAGAAAGTGGCCGAGAGTATAGATAAGACGAACGCCGCAGATGTATTCAAATCTTTAATCGTCGCTTATGGCAGACGGATCAATGAACAGTGGACACAGATGGCACGCTTAGTCTTTTCGGAGCATTTCTACAACCAAAAGGCCGGGGACATATTTGTCAGAGAAATTCTTGAAAATAATGTTTCCTATTATGTATCCGTTCTGGCAGAGATGGAACGTAAAGGAAAAATCAAGAAGATCGACAAGCCATTCATCGCGGCTCTGTTCAATAATGAGCAAGTCATGCTTTCCATGCAGTATGCACACTGTCAAACGGATGAACAGAAAAAAAAGGTCGCTGAACTGATGATGAAAAGTGCGGATTATTTCTTTCAGAGATTGGAGACGAAAAAAGATGCAGGCAGCAGGCAATAAAAAATCGGCATCCTGTTATGTATTGATCCTTTTACATTTTTTACTGGGCATCGGGGCATTGATAGGCGGGGGATTATTAATTTTAGCTCCGGACGGATCGCTTCTCAGCATGCCGCTCTCGCTTTTAAAATACAGTACATTTCACTCTTTTTTAATCCCGGGAATGATCTTATTCCTTGCGCTGGGCTGTTACCCCCTGGTGGTCGCCTTGTTTCTGATCAATGAAAAACCGTTCCGTCTTGCAGAGATATTCAATTTATATAAAAATACGCATTGGGCCTGGATGCATTCGCTGTATGTCGGTTTCACGCTCATTATCTGGCTGACCATTGAGATTTATATACTGCAGGGAATTGGCATCGTTCATCTTGTTTATATGTTTCTTGCGCTGGCTATTCTGGCCGTTACCCTGCTTCCTTCAGTAAAAAGATATTACACGCATTCCTGATTCCGGACGGCGGAAATACAATCATACTGAAATTATAGAAGAGGACGTCTCAAGAGTTGATGGATCAACGATGGGACGCCCTCATTTTATAAACAGAGGTCAATCAAAGATTTTGATCGTCCATCTCATTCATCAACGGCTCTATTCGGCAGAACAGCACCGCATTCTGCCGTTGAAAAAAGCGGCCGCAGCTATTAAAAATTCACTTGCTCACGATCCGTTAATCTATTTTTAATTTACAACATGTATCTTTAAGAAGATTTATTTGTATTGTCCATTTTAGGAGAATAAAACACCCGATCGTTTTTAAATTCGTCTATGCGCCTTTTTTACTTTCAATCAAGAATTCCGAGGGTGATCTATCACTTAGCATTCCTGCAGGTCCTCCGGCTTCCGTTCTGTCCATCTTCAGGGTACATGGCGAAGTGACCTGTTCCTGCAGAAAACCGTCGCAGAATTTCCGGGTTTTGTTTCTCAATCGCTGACTTTCATCAGCTATGTTTGCTTTCAATTCACTATTGTGTTCCTTATGCTTTATCCGTTCATAATGAGCACACGTTGAAAATCCGATCCTTCTGTAAAATCTTGTCGGAACATGATCGGAGGCGTCCGGGCATAAGCTTTAATCTATGTATAAGGGGAAGATCTGAAACTCACAAATGAACAAAACGGCATTTTTCAATGAATGGCGGTGATCGGAACCATAAACGCTTCCCTCTTAACGGCCGGATCTCCTTTTCCGTGAGAAGAAAGACAGCAAATAGAGGAAACGGACATTGGCTCGGCCTTAACGACACTGAGGAGACCTGTATACCAATTTCTTATATCGCCTAACAGAATTCAGGAAAAAACGAAACATTCCGAGGGGAAGTGAGATTATGAAAAAATACCGCCGGGTCATGTGGCGGAAACTGCTGATTGCTTCGATGATTATCGCTGTCCTAATCGGACTGCTCTGGGCAGGCGGATCAGGCGTGTGGAATGTTGCCCTGACTGTATTAAACTTAGTGTTCCAGCTGTTTTTTGCCGTACTGATGATTATTATCCAATTTGCCGCGCTTTTTTGGTTCCTGGCCAGAGGCCGGACATACTGGATCATGCCCGGCGAAACCGGATCAAACTGGAATGATTACCGGGGCAATCCTGAAATCGTTGAGAATGCCAAACGAATTGTCACCTTGCTTAAAGGGGTCAGAGACTTTAAGAAAATGGGAGGCGAAGCGATACGGGGTATGCTGTTGTGCGGATCTCCGGGGACCGGCAAATCCTATCTTGCCCAAGTGATCGCCAATGAAGCCCAGATCCCTTTTGCTTACGCATCGGCTCCAAGTTTTCAAAACATGTTTTTTGGCGTCGGCAATTTAAAAGTCATGAGCCTTTATAGAAAAGCGAGGAAACTGGCCAGGACATACGGTGCCTGCATCATTTTCATCGATGAAATCGATGCGATCGGCATGTCGCGGCAATCAAGCGGCGGCAGCGGCGGTCTCGGAGCGCTGTTCGGCATGGGCGGTTCCGGTTTGCTTAACGAATTGCTTCTGCAGATGGATCCGCCGAATCTCGATCATTCACGTTTCGCCAAATTTCTCCGTTCGCTTGGGCTCCGCCATAAAAAAGCGGAACGGAGCGCCGTTCTGACAATCGGCGCCACGAATCTGCCCGACGTGCTGGATCCGGCCCTGCTTCGTCCCGGCCGGTTTGACCGCAAACTCTGGGTTTATCCCCCGGACTATGACGGGCGGGTGGATGTGTTCGACTATTATCTTAAAAAGGTGAATCGCAATCATACATTAACTCCGCAAAAGGCGGCACTGGACACGATCGGCTACAGTCCGGCGCAGATTAAACATATTGTCAATGAAACGATTATCATTGCCCACCAGCGCGGTTCCAAAGACGCCGGCTATAATGACTTCCGGGCGGCCATGGAAACTTATGAGTGGGGTCTTCAGCAGCCTCTTCGTTCCATGAGTGCCGACGAGCGGCGCAACGTAGCCTATCATGAGGCGGGCCACGCGGTTGCCCAATATCTGCTGAAACCCCATGAGCGTGTCTGGAAAGTGACCATTATCCGCCGGGGCGGTGCGCTCGGCATTGCTGCAACAAAGCCGACACAGGAGCGGTACAATCAAAGTGACAGCGAAATGCTGGCAGAAATTCAGGTCTGCCTTGCTTCACGGGCGTCCGAAGAGCTTTTTCTGGGGAAAAAGCTAAATGGCGTCACGTCCGATCTGCAGCAGGCGACTCTGCTTGCAGGCGCCTACCTCGGCGCGGTCGGAATGGGCGATGAATTATTCAGCTGGCTGTCCATAGGTTCACAGACCGATGCGCTCAAACAGTTGCGTCCGAAGATCAATGTCCTGTTAAAGGATCAAATGAATCAGGTGAAAATTTTAATTAACGAACAAACGGATTTCGTTCATGCCATTGCCGAAGAATTACTGAAACGCGGAGGGCTCACGGGAGAAGAAATTGACGAAATCTACGTCGGGCTGAACGGCCACTCGCGGCCTGAAGTACCTGAAATTGCATGGGTCGATAGCGCCGATACGGAAGCGCCGTCTGAAAAAGTCGCCGATCGGGAATAGCGGCAAGGGCGATCATTTCTCAAAGCCGGAGAAATGATCGCCCTTTTTTGCTTGAATTTTTCCTCGCCTTGCGGCACGCCGCCCGGATCCGCTGTCCATTCTCTCATGTCTTCCGCATTCAGGATCGATCCCGATTTCTTTTTTCTTTCAAAAGGTTTTGAAACTCCATTTCCAATTCTTCAGACGGCTCGATGCTTAAGCGGCTGAGCACTTCTGTTATTTTGGTCTCGAGTAAAAGCCGCCGGTCATTCTGATTATCCTGATTCTTTTTCGGCTGATCCTGCTTATATTGCCGATAGGTGCCCTCAAATAAATGGATCTTCTGATCGCGGATTTCCAGAATGCGTGTCGCAAGCCCGTCAATGAAGCGGCGATCATGGGAAACGAAGAGCACGCTCCCCTCATACTCTTTGAGAAGCGACTCTAATGCGCGGGCAGCCTCTATATCAAGATAATTCGTCGGTTCATCTAAAATCAGCATATTAACGTCACTTAAAAAGAGTTTGGCAAGCGCCGCCCTTACTCGCTCACCGCCGCTCAAAACCGCAACAGGTTTAAAGACATCCTCTCTAAAAAAATGCATGCGTGCAAGAACCGTCCGCACCGTCGATTCGTCCTGCTTTGAAGTCGAGCGGACGTTCTCAATAATCGTCTTTTCTTTATCCAATATGTTTAGATTTTGGCTGAAATAGCCTGGTTTCAATGATGGTGAGCATGTGATGCCGGGCGCCCGGCCGACGATCTTTCTGACCAACGTCGTCTTTCCGCTGCCGTTGGGGCCGATAATCGCAAGCTTCTCGCCGCCGCGGACAAAAAAGCTTGTTTTTTCCCAAAGTACCCGTTTGCCGATTCGTCCGGATATATCCTCCGCACGAAGAATGATCCGATGCTTAAATGTTTCTGCATTCGGCAGATCCATCTTCAGCGGCTGAATCTCTTTCACTTTTTCTGCCTGTTCAAGTTTTTCCAATCGCGTTTCCATTGCATTCGCCGTTTTCTGCAGCTTCTTTTGTTTCTTGGCATAGTAAGGTTTGGCCGCCCCTGATTCCACATGACCGGGCCTCTTTGCGGCCCGTTCTGCTCTTCTCTCCTTTAACTTCAGTGCTTCTTCCAGCTGCCTCTTCTTTTTCACATAAGTTTCATAAGCGATTTGTTCCTGATGACGTCCGGCTTCTTTTTGTTTTTCATAATCGCTGTAGTTGCCGGCATACGTGTTTATCCTGCCTTCATCGATTTCCCAGATCGTTGTGCACAGGGCATCCAGAAAAGCACGGTCATGGGAAACGAGGACAAATGCTCCCTGCCGCTCATTCAGTTTCTTTTCCAGCCATTCGATATGGTCCGCATCAAGATTGGTTGTCGGTTCGTCTGCAAGCAAAAGTTCCGGATTTTTAGCAAGCACCTCCTGAATGTATTTCTGCGTCACTTCACCGCCGCTTTTTGCTGCCGCCGTCCGCTTCAGCTGCGGCAGCAGCTCACATGATACATGCCGGATCACGTTTCCCTCTTCAGACGGACTTTTTCCCGCCAAAATGCGAAGCAGCGTCGTTTTCCCGCTTCCATTCCGGCCGATAAGGCCAACCCGGTCATTTTTATGAACCCGTAATTGATCGACAGCAAACAGCAAACGGTCTCTAACGTACTGTTTTATATTCAATGCTTCTAACAAGATCATCGAATCATCCCCGCTTTTTCATTTTTCAGGGACGCAAAAAGTCCCCCATCCGTTCTTTCAGAATAGGAGGCACCTATAGGCAAATACCAAAAGAAGAACGCCCTTTTGGCTCAGCCGCCGAAAACCCATCCTATCCTGAAAACTCCGATTGAAGACATGGAAACAGACTTACTCCTTTTCTTCCAGACGCCTTCAATAATCGGATTTCAAACATAGGATCAGTTTTTCATTGGCCTTGATTCACCCTTCCGTTCGTTCGATTACATTTACTGTATGCGATTAATAAGGCATTGTCAAATGCTGCAGGAGAGACAGGCCGCTTCATCCCAATGGGGACAGTCATTCTCCGAAAGACGTTTTATGCATAAAAGCGGTACCTGGCAGTTTGAATGCTTTCACACATGCCAATCTTAAGACAAAGTTACTGTGATAAAGCTTAGACTGATTTACAATAAACGGATATTGCGCAACAGCCCGGATCGGATTCTGGACCCAAGCATTGAAAAAGCGTCCGAACATGAGCGGTCGCTCCGATCTGATCAAGGGCGTCCGAATTGCTGGATAGTCGCTCCGAACCGTCGGAAAGTTGGGACCAGAATCCGGGCAGCCGCTCCGAAGCATCGGAAAGTGGCGCCGGAATTTTGAAATGCTGTACCGAATAGGAGCAATCGTTCGGTTTGATTCGATCGGCAGGCTTGATCGTTAAGCCAGCCGGTTTCGATTTCTTTGAAGACACTCTGTGCTACCTGATCGAAAAAAGACTGAAAGATTAAGAACTATTGTATGCCTTCCAGAAAACAAAACGGGAAGGGCTTTCTGTCCTGTTTTATCTCCCATTCACACCACCTTCTTTATCTGTTACCTCTTGTAATAGGATAATCCGTGATGTATTAATAAAATAACAGATCAGAGGAGGCACTAGAATTGCAAAGAGTTGTTATCACGGGAATGGGAATCATTTCACCGCTCGGAAACGATGTCCGTACGTTTTGGAACAACTTAATTGCCGGGAAATCAGGTATTCGAAAAATTGATACATTCGATACAGAACCATTTAAAACAAAAATTGCCGGCCTTGTAAGAGACTTCGATCCAGCGGACTGGATTGGAAAAAAGAATGCAAGGAGGCTCGATCCCTTCTGTCATTATGCACTGGCTGCCGCACAGCAGGCCTGGGACGATGCTCAGCTGAACAGTACCGGGATCAGCTCCGATCGCTTCGGCATTTTTGTAGGTTCGGGAATCGGCGGAATTCAAACTCTGCTCAACAATGCCGAGAAGCTGCGCGCCCGTGGTCCGCGGAGGGTGAGTCCGATGCTTATCCCGACAATGATCGCCAATATGGCGGCTGCCGAAATGAGTATCAAATGGCATGCGACAGGGCCTACTATGGCCCCTATTACTGCCTGTGCAATCGGCAATACTTCAATCGGAGAAGCCTTTAAGCTCATTCACAGCGATGAAGCAGATGTCATGTTCGCCGGCGGAACAGAAGCTGCGGTAACAGAACTTTCGTTGGCCGGTTTCGAAAATGCGACTGCCTTGTCAACAAGAAATGAACAGCCCGGAAAGGCGAGCAGGCCCTTTGATGCGGGCAGAGATGGATTCGTTATGGCCGAAGGGGCAGGAATTATTATTCTGGAATCACTGACCCATGCCTTGAACAGGCAGGCATCCATTCATGCAGAGATCATTGGCTATGGGGCCAGCTCGGATGCTTATAACAGAGTCGCTCCCGATCCGGAAGGTAAGGGAGCATACTCGGCTATGAAAAAAGCACTTGACGACGCAAGAATATCTACCGGCGAAGTAGACGTAATCAGCGCGCACGCAACCAGCACAAAATCGGGTGATTTATCGGAAACTGCGGCTATTAAACATCTGTTTGGGAAAAGAGCATACGACATCCCGATTACAGCCAACAAATCAATGACCGGCCATATGTTCGGTGCAACCGGCGGTGCAGAAGCCATTGCGCTTGTAAAAAGTCTACAGAATGACATTATTCCTCCGACCATTAATCAGGAAGAGGCAGACCCCGAATGCGATTTGGATTATACTCCGAACATCGCTCGAAAGCAGAAACTGAATATAGGCCTCTCCAATTCTTTTGGATTCGGCGGACACAATGCTGTTATCGTCTTAAAGAAATATTCCGTATAAATGAAGCTTCATACGTTTAAACAATTTTAAAAGCTGCCTTTAAAAGGGCAACTTTTTTAATGACTTATCGCAGTACTGCGGCTATATTAAACTAATTAAATAAACAATTGTTTAATACGCGGTTATTTCAATTCCGCACATAAAATCCTGTACTGAAAACACAGCAATCGGCTGAAAATCGACAGTAAACGGACCGGAATCAATAATTGCAAATAATCAGAGCAGTAAGATCGCCCTTGATTGATGGATCAACTGCGGCTGGAATTTTATTAACTTTCGGCTGAATTCGCAAGGTTATCGGCCGTTGCCCCGCTCCTTCCGGCCAAATTCAGGGTCCTATCGGCCGTTGCCCCGCTCCTTCCGGCCAAATTCAGGGTCCTATCGGCCATTGCCCAGTCTCTTCCGGCCAAATTCAGAGTTCTATCGGCCGTTGCAGGGAGTTTATCAGTCGTTGCGTCCGATTCCGTAGCACCCGATCAAATCATTGCAGAAGTTTGATCGCGGACACGCTCTTCGTCTCTCAAGAGATTGATGGTCTCAGGGAAAGTCGATCATTATCTGACGGCCCGGCAGGAAAATGAACTGAAGAGAGATATCCGCATTACTGAATTTTATCGGTCATTCTGAGATGGTATCGATCTTCAAACAAATATATTAACCATTATGGACATTGCCTGTCCCACAATATTCAGTTCTTTTACAGCATAGCTTTTTTTATTCTCTCTTCCTAACATTCTTTTCCCTGCTCATAACGTAAAGGGCAGATGCCGTCAAAACAAGAGGATCCATATACCCGGGCCTTTTCTTGCCCCGAAAAACTTTATGAACCGGGACAGCTATTGCCGTTCTAAAATAATGATTGATAAGAAAATTCGGCATTTATATTGACAAGAAACATTTCTGCAGGTATATTATTTAATTGATAATGATTATCGTTACCAAATAAAACTGTAGGAGGTTTCTAACTTGTCTCGACGACTGAATATAAAATCCGTCCTTGTTCTTGCAGGCGCTTTGATCATCATAGGTATTTTGACTTGGCAGGGCATTATTTACGGAGGAAATCCGCCGGATCCGTCGGAACAGCATATGAGTGAAACTGCGGGTATTGTCAATACAGGCATTCTTGTTTTTCGTGAGGGCCTGGAAGCAATCCTTGTACTCTCCGCGCTTACCGCAGGCCTGATGCGTACAAAACAAGTATTCTGGAAACCGATTGCTTTCGGATCCGGTGTCGGCTTTGCGGCTGTACTGACAACTTGGTTTGTTTTGGTCGGCATTATTTCGCTTGTTGCCGCGACGACATCGGAATATACTATTCAGGCTGCTACAGGATTATTAGCCATTGCCGTACTTTTACTGGTCATGAACTGGTTTTTCCATAAAATTTACTGGACGGTCTGGATCGGCGCACACAATAAGAAAAAGAGTGAACTGATCAGATCTTCTTCTTCCAAGAGTGCGTCGGCTACATACATGGGCCTGGCAATGCTCGGCTTCTCAGCTATTTATCGTGAGGGATTTGAAGTGGACCTCTTTCTCCAGACAATCCGCATGCAGGCAGGAGGAGAAATTGTTTTACTTGGTGCCATTGCCGGCCTTTTCCTGACGCTCATTGTCGCAGCGCTTACTTTCGTTGCTCAGCGAAAATTACCCTACAAAAAAATGCTGGTATTTACAGGTATTATGCTCGGCATGGTTTTGATCGTCATGGTCGGTGAGAATATACAGGAAATGCAGCAGGCCGGCTGGATCGGGACGACCGGTATCGGATTCTCACTTCCTTCCTGGTTAGGCATGTGGTTTGCCGTTTTCCCGAACTTCGAAGGGATTACCGCTCAGATTCTGGCTGCCTTCTTTGTGATTGCTTCTTATTTTGTCGCAGAATACATGCGGTCATGGAGGCCGCGGAAACAGGCCAGGCTTAATCAGGCCCATTAATGCATCGTCAGGAGTGCACAGTGCTTTTTCGTCCTGCTTTTTGATTGATTGTCAGCAGCGGGCGTACAGATTATCGCTTAGTGACCGGCTCGCCTCTGCTCAGCAGGCCTAAGCCTCCATGATCCTGCGGAAAAGGTAAAATTTGATTTTTAGGTTGAGGTTAAATTCTCATAAGTTGATAATTGAAGGAAACAAAAAGGTGTCATTCAAATGGCAGAATGACATCAAAAAAGAAGAACCGAAGAGGAATTCTCTACAAATTTCTCTCCGGTTCTTGAGTTTTAAAAGGCTTTTAAGGAAGCTTCTTTTGCAACAAAACAGGTTCACACTATCAAATTGGCCATTTTATGTTCAAATTTTCAATAATCGATATAGATGGCCAACCCGAAGCTTAGTTAATTTTACTGAACGGCAGCCGCTTTGCCAATGACCGCGCCGTTTTCAACCATGCCTTTGGACGCATCGACTCTCAATTCTTTGAGTGCCTCGGAATTTGTAAAAACAATCATGACCGTGTCTTCTTTTTTCGCCGCCCTGACTTGATCCAAATCCATGAAGGCCAATTTGTCGCCGCCCTTAACCGGCTGCCCCTCTTTAACAAAGACTTCAAAGGGAGCCCCCTTCAAATCAACCGTGTTAATGCCCAGGTGGACCAACACTTCGAGCCCATTTTCCATTTTTATGCCGATGGCGTGTTTTGTCTCAAAGACGGTCATGATCCTGCCGGAGACGGGACTTGCAATCGACCCATCAGCAGGTATGATGGCAAATCCATCTCCCATCATTTTAGATGAAAACACCGGATCATTCACTTCTGCCAATTGGATGAGTCTTCCGCTGGCAGGAGCGTATATTTGATCATCCGCAACAGCCGTTTTACGAAAAAGTTTAAACATGAAGATATCTCCTATACTTTGCTGATTTTTCTGCAGAAAATGTGTTTCATCTGATTGGGGCCGGACCTTTTCTGAGGCCTGAATGTATCCCTATCCGGTTTATTTTACCCCGGCGTGCCTTTTTTGCGATCATCTGTAAAAAGCCGATCTTCCCTCATCCGCTCGCTGCCGGAGATCGAAAGTTTCCTCCCCAACGATTATGCGGCACAGAACCTGTATCAATGCCGCCCGCTTCTTAAAAAGTGAATGGATCAGCTGTTTTCTTTATGAAAAAAAGTTTGAATATTAATTTTCGACTCTCTGAGCATATTCATGATTTTCTTGGAATGCCGATTTGCATAAGCGTAATACAAAACGTCAACCGTGAACAATTGTGATACCAAAGAAGTCGTCGCGGCACTTCTTAGCATGACCGCTTCACCGCCGCTGTGAATAATAGGCAGATCCACCAGTTTGGCCAAAGTGCTGTTTCTGTTTTGCGAAATGCCGACCGTGCAGAATTTTTTTTGTTTAGCAATCTGTGTCAGTTTGACCGCTTCATTGGTTTCTCCTGAATTTGATATGGCGACAAACATGTTGCGGCCTTCAGCACTGATTAATGAAGAACTGAGCAAATGATGATCAAGCATATTCACAACGGGTTTGCCGATTCTGGAAAATTTCTGCATGAAATCTTCGGCAACGACGTGTGAAGCCCCCAGTCCATAAACATAGATGGTTTTACATATATCAATCATTTCTGCCATTTTTTTGATGCTGTCTGTATCCAGATTATTGGATGTTTGCGAAATAGACTGATTGAACCGCAGGGCCAGTTTGTCTACGATCACCCGTTCATCCTCATCCGGTGTGATATCGGTGTACAGTCCTTCATTTACATCGGAAGCGTCGGCATACAGGCGGATTTTCAATTGGGAAAAACCCGATAAGCCGATCGAGCGGCAAAAGCGCACCACTGTGGCCGGACTGACGCCTGCTTTTTTCGCCAGTTCGCTCGTATTATCGCTGACGGTTTCCACCGAATGACGAAGAACATATTCGCCGATTTTTTTTTCTGTCTTGGAAAGTTCGTTTAATTTCGATTTGATTTGCAGAATAATATTTTCTTCCACAATGATCCATCCACTCGTTTACTTTGATTCTTCAATAGCATCCTTTGGAATGCCAAAGAAGTAAGTGACAACAAAACCGCCGACATACCCGGCCAGCAGACCGATGACATAGCCCAGCCAGTGCCCGTTCGCAATAAGCGGGATTAAGGGAATGCCGCTCGGGCCGATGGCAATCGCGCCGATATTGCCGATGCCGCCGACAACGGCACCGCCGATCCCGCCGCCGATGCACGCGGTGATGAACGGACGGCCGAGCGGCAGCGTAACCCCATAGATCAACGGTTCTCCGATCCCAAGGATGCCGACCGGCAGAGCCCCTTTAATCAACTGAACCAGTTTTTTATTTTTTCTGCATCTGATCCATAATGCGAAAGCCGCTCCGACCTGACCGGCACCGGCCATCGCCAAAATAGGCAAAAGGGGCGTCGCACCGGTTTTATTAATCATTTCAATATGGATCGGAGTTAAAATCTGATGCAATCCGAACATGACCATCGGCAAGAATAAGAGACCTAATATAAACCCGGAGAAGGCACCGCCGACATGCAGCACCCAAGTAATCGATCCGACCAAGGCACTGGACACGACGCCCGCAACCGGCATGACAATGAAGATAGTAAAGAGTCCGACAACGAGCAGGGCAACGGTGGGCGTGACAATCATATCAATTGAATCGGGAATGATCTTGTGCAGTCTTTTTTCAATAATTGCCAATATCCACACTGCAAAAATAACACCAATAATGCCACCCTGTCCAGCCGTCAGGGCGTTGCCGTTAAAAATATTGATCAATGGGGCCTTCAGATCCATTCCTGTCAGCAGAACGGAGGCGCCGATAACCCCGCCCAGGCCCGGTGTTGCGCCGAATTCATTGGCGCTGTTTATGCCGACGTAAATAACCAAAAATGAAAACAGTCCGTTTTTAATCACGTTTAATGTGGTGACGGTGCCCGCCCAGTTCTGCCCAATGCTGCCGGCAGTCATCAGGTTGGACAGGATCGCTGCAATACCGGCAATCATACCGGCACCGACGAAGGCAGGAATCAGCGGAACAAATATATTTGAAATCGACTTTAATATCCTTTTAAAGGAAGAATTGTTATTATGTTTCGCTTTCTCGCGTGCTTTTACCTTTGCGGCGATCGCTTCTACCTGCTGACGGTCCGTTAATGCCGGCCCGTTCTCCGGCTGTCCGGCCGGATGATCGGGGAAGGGTTCTCCCAGCTTAACGCCTGCTTCGGCAACCATAATGTTGGCTACTTTATTGACAATGCCCGGGCCTAAAACAACTTGTAAAGTTTCATCCTCGACAATGCCCAAGACGCCGTCCACCGCTTTAAGGCCATCCATATCTACTTTATGATCATCCTTAATGGTCATGCGGACCCGCGTCATGCAGTGAATCAGCTTGGTGACATTATCGATACCGCCTACATTCGCATAGATTTGCCGGGCTAATCTTTGTTCTTTAGATTCCGCCATTTTGTTCTCCCCCTCAAACGATTTTCCTGATGAAGCCCTTAGCTTTATTTAGTCTCTGCTCTGCTTCTTCTTTTGAAAGATCTGTCAGCACCATCACAATCGCCAGTTTAACGTTTTCATCGGCCGCGTGAAATGCTTGATCAGCCGTGGCATAATCGCACTCTGCGGCCTGCATAATAATCGATTTGGCCCGTTCCACCAGTTTTTCGTTTGTCGGTTTAACGTCAACCATTAGATTTTTATACACTTTGCCGATGCCGATCATTGCGGCCGTGGAAATCATATTTAAGACTAATTTTTGTGCGGTTCCGGATTTCAGCCGTGTCGATCCGGTTAAAACCTCAGGACCGACCGGTATCTCTATAGCCGTGTCCGCATGTTTGCTTATTTCGGCATTTTCATTGCAGGCAAGACTGGCCGTTGCCGCGCCGATCTGGCACGCGTAATCCAGAGCCCCGATCACGTACGGTGTCCTGCCGCTCGCAGCTATGCCGAGTACAGTATCTTTTTCCGTCAAATGAATATTTTTCAAATCCTCCGCGCCCAAAATCGGAGAATCCTCTGCTCCCTCGACAGCTGCAGTCATCGCACGAGGGCCGCCGGCAATTAATCCCTGTACCATGGAAGGATCCGCACTGAAAGTCGGCACACACTCAGCCGCATCCAGTATTCCCAGACGGCCGCTTGTTCCCGCACCGACATAGATCAAGTGCGCACCGCTGTTAAAGGACTGTTCAGCCGCTTCAACGACCTGTTCAATTTGCGGCAAAGCCTTTCTTACACTCAAAGGAACGCTCTGATCTTCTTCGTTCATAAGGCGCAGTACATCAAGGGCCGATAAGGTGTCCAGGTTCATGGTGCTTTCGTTGCGCTGTTCGGTTGTAAGCTCTTCTAAATTCATGGTTCGTCCTCCTGGAATGTCGGTTATCTTAAATTTTGTACCGGATTGTATCAATTCGAGAAGCGGAAGGTCGCTGTCAATGATCTGCCCGATGACATTGACCCTGATATCGGAAGGCAGTTCTTTCTTTACAATTTGCAGTTCGCCCTTATATCTCTTGTAAAGATTATTATCGATTGTGATGCTTCCTTTTCTTCTGAGCTCCGTATTTTCCGGCTGAATATCTTCATGTCTGTTCCTCATCCTCGACGTTTCGCTGCGTATGACATATTTGCCCGGATCTGTTCTGTTCCGATGTTCTCTGTACATGTACGGATCCCATTTTTTACAGACAGAAGCGGCATGCAGAAGCAGGACGTTATGGTCAAGATACTCGCGGAATTGACCACGCGATACATTGGATAGATCCGGATCGCCGATATAGACACTGTCAACCTGATAATTGTTCATCAGCGACAATGCCGAAGCCAGCGGGCTCCGATGTCTGTGGATCTCTAAAGTAGGGAGCGTCTCATAAAGCGGCAGACGCAGCGCCTCGTCACCCGGTGCGAACGCGGTAATTTTAAAATGCCTGCTTTTCAGCCGGCGATTTTTTTCCAGGAACCATGTTTCATCCAGTCCTGTCTCGGGTCTCGGATAGTAATTATGCCAGGCTTCAATATTGTTAAAATCGGCATGGTATTGCACGAGCTGATGATAATCGTTTTCGGTTAATGTACTGGCATTTAAGCCGACGGTCAGACGGTTTGAAAGTCCGGCAATCGCTTTCCAGCTAATGCCGCCATCCATTCTCAAGCCATTGATTCCGCTTTCAAGGACATGCAGAGGATTATCGATTGAAAGACCGATATGCTTCAGCGCATCCCCGGAAATGTCGATCATCAGTTTTAAATCTCTTCTTTTTGCAATTTCCAACAGATGGGTCAAACGATCAAGATATTTCGAAACATCGTCTTCCGGGATATGAAGGGAAGTAAAAATCCCCTTGAATCCACAATCAGCCATTTTGTGAATATACTTTTCTTTCTCTTGTGACCAGTCATTAAGATATACGGAAAAACCAAACACATTCTCACCCCCCTTTTAAGCGTTTTCATTATAGCATGTATGAAATATAGTTTCAATAAAAAGATAATATTATATCATTTATAGAAATATGATTTCAAAAACAAATTGATACTGCTGCTCATTCAATACAAACCATTTAAAATGGTCCGCCCAGTTTCTTTTATCTCTTGAGATACTGAATTTCATGCAGCCTGATAAAAAATGATCCGTTTCATCGACCGTTGCGAATCACCGCGCCGGCTGAAACGGACTGGGAAAAACTTATTTGTCTGTCAAGTGCTGCTCTGCTTAATACAGATATTGTCTTTTTTAAGCCGTTTGATTGCGGAGGATGCCGGATCGAACGATTTTTTCGTTTCATTTATGATATCTGCAGAGCACGGCTCTCGCCGATCGCTGACACAGATCCAGACGAGGAACACCCCTTAAAAGATGTCTGGATACAGTAAAAACCAGCGCTTTTTTTAAGCGCCGGCCATAGAAATTTATCGTGTTAGGACAGATCGGCAAAAGACGTTCGGATTGTTGCTGTTCAGCAATTTTTTATTCTGCCGCTTTTTTTGAATCGTCTTTTATAAAGAAAGACCAGATAATAACGATAACCAGGAAGGAAAGGATTCCTATGGTGATGCCCAGCTGGCCAAGGTGCCCGATATTACCGAGGATGATGCCGCCGAACAAATAATCAGTATCGGCAAACGTCGAAGCCGCCAGTCTTAAGCTTCCCAGTACCGGGAGAATAAACAGAGGCAGCCAGCTGATGAGCAGGCTGTTAACAGCCGAGCCGATGACTGCCCCCCGACGGCCTCCGGTTGCGTTTCCGTAGATTCCCGATGCTGCGCCGCAGAAAAAGTGACCGACGACGCCCGGTATGATTACGACGGTCTTGAGAGCAATCATGACAAACATGCTCAAAGTTCCGACGATAAAGCTTACAAAAAAACCGATCAGAATGGCATTCTGCGCATAGGGAAAGATAATCGGCACATCCAGAGCAGGTTTGGCATTGGGCACGATTTTAGTAGCGATACCCTGAAAAGCCGGGATGATTTCACCGAGGATCATCCGGACGCCTGCCAGGACAACATAGAATCCGGCGGCAAAAGTACCGGCCTGAGTGAGCGAATAAACAAGATAATTCGTGCCGGCGCTCAGTTTGGATTCAATAAACTGCGGACCCGTGACCAGCGCCAGTATCAGGTAAACGACACCCATAACTAAAGTGATGGAAACCGTTGAATCCCGGAGAAAACCAAGATTTTTAGGAAATTTGATGTTCTCTGTAGATTTGCTTGCATCACCGAACCATTTTCCTATTAAACCGGCTGTTGCATAGCCGATATTGCCCGTATGTCCCATCGCAACCTGATCGCTTTTCGTAATTTTTCTCATGAACGGCTGGCAAATGGCAGGCGTAACGGTCAACAATGTTCCTTCAAAAATTCCGCCGAGAATGATTGTCCAGGGATTAACCTTCATGCCGGTAGAAATGAGAACGACGGCTGTGAGACAGGACATATATAACATAGCCTGGCCCGTCAGGAAAATATACTTGAATTTTGTAAATCTGGCCAGCAGCACGTTAACGATCATACCGGCCAACATGATCAGGGCCGTCGGTGTGCCGTACTGCTGCAGGGCAATAGCAACGACGGCTTCGTTCGAAGGAACGACGCCTTGAACGTGAAGAGCGAATTTAAACATGGCCGCAAATGGATTCAATGCATTCACAAGAATTCCCGCGCCGCCAACAAGCACCAAAAAACCAACAAATGTCTTAATCGTTCCTTCAACAATCTTCGTTGCCGGTTTTTTTTGAATCCATAATCCCAATAACGCAATTAATCCGACAAGCAGTGCAGGGGTACTCGCGATTGAAACAAAGAAATTCAGAATGGCCTGCATAGTATTCACCACCTATTTTTTTCATTCATCAGGAATGTGGGATGTTTTCTTTATCGAGTATCTCATTCACCTTTCCTCTGAGTTCCTCTTTGTCGATCAGGCTCTTGAGCAGATAAACCCGATCCTTGGGAAGGCCCGAAGCCCGATCTTCCAAGTCGCTGCCAAGGAAAAAATAATCGGCAGCCTGTTCGTTTAATCCGCCCGTATCAAAATGAACCACTTCAATATCGCCGGTATCTACATTTTCTTCTTTTAAAACATTTTCGATATTCATCTGAACCATAAAACTGGAACCTAATCCGGATTGGCAAATCGCGGCAATTTTCATTTTTGGGCTTCCTCCTTAAATTGTTCAGCCATTTCAGCAACTGATGCGGCATTTTCAAGCTTCTGTACGTTATTTGAATCTTCGAGTAAAGTAAGCAGTTCTCTTAACGCCTGTAAGTGTTTCGTATTATCCACAGCTGCCAATACGAAAAACAGCTTAATGGGGTGATCCGCATTGACAAGATTAACAGCCGGTTCGACCTTCATGAGGGACATACCCATTTCATTGACCCCATTTTCAGGGCGGGCATGAGCAAGGGCAATATAGGGCCCGATATTAATGTACGGGCCATTTTTTTCAACCAATGAAATCATTGTCTGAACGTACGACTTCTCGATTTTGCCTGTGTCGAGCAATGGTTTGGCCGCTTCCTTAATAGCCTCGCGCCAATCAAGATGATGTGCACGCTGAATTTGGATGGTCCGTTCGGTTAAAAGGCTGGATAACATATCTGCTCCTCCCTTCTCCTTTTTCGTTACAAGATGATCATACAGACTACATAGAACGCTTACAAGTAAAGCCGGTTCATTCAGATCAGTGCAAGTATTGAACCCCTTCGGTAAAAGAATTATTATTAATTTGAAAGTGTCTTTGTATGACCCTTCCTTTCGCCAGTGAATCGGAAATGTCCCGTCCCAGACCGGATCCTGTTTTTTAACCTCGGATGGGCGGATTCATGGCTCAATCGTATTCTTCCTTATGAAAGGTGCGGTGACTTCCAATATGCTTAATATTAGTAAAAAACAACAAATTAATGCGTTAGTCTCCATCCTGCACAGGGAAACAACTTATAAGAGTCTCTCTGACCTGGAAAACGAACTGCATCTGTCACGGCGGAGTGTCTTTTACTGGCTGAAACAGTTAAATAACCGACTTGAGAAAATGGATTTAGACCCAGTTCAGCATCTCATACAGGGCGGATATTTCTTAACAAAACGGACTGAAAAAGCACTGATCAAGTTCACAGATGCGGATTATTTCAGTCAACTAAACGGAGACGAACGGCGGGCAGCCATGACCTGGCTGCTGATCCAGCATGTTCCGCGGCTCTCATTAACCGATTTATGTAACCGTTTCAGCATCTCCAGGAACACAGTGATCAGAGATTTAAGGATGATTAATTCTGCACTGCCGGACCCTGTGTGTATTGAAAATACGCCTCATGGAAAAGTTTTAACCGGGGATGAAAAATTACAGCGCAGGTGGGTATATGCGCAAATTCTTAAAAGAAATCCGGCGGTTCTTCACGATCTCGAGAAACTGCCGCAACTGCAAGAGACGGAACAAGCGCTTTATTGGCTTCAGCAGCAGACAAAGAATTTATACAGTGAAGATTCTGCAAAAACGCTAACCTGCTACATTTCCTGGTTACTCGCGCGTGTCAGCAGTCTGGGCCCCCTTCCGGCAGATGTTCAGGGCTGCCGGACAGACACGATCGGTCTGTGGTGCCGGCACTTGTTTCATCGATACGTAAAAGTAACGAGTGGTGAAGCAGCCTATTTGCGTGAAGTGCTGCTGACGGCTCAGCTTCAGAGTACCGGCAGTCAGGCACCGATTATGAAACAATTAGTTGCCCTTTCCAGGCAGGTGGTGAACAGATTCCATATTATCTCCGGCGTCGATATTTCATCACCTGGGCTGATCCAGTCGCTTGCCACTCATTTGCTGCCCACTTACTACCGCTTTCAATATGGGGTGCTTTACCGCTACCCCAATTTATCCGGCATCAAGACCAAATACGCCTACTTAATGCAATTAACCAAGTACGCGATCTATCCTTTTGAAAAATATATCGGCAAACCATTAACCGATGACGAGCTTGCATTGATTACAGTCTATTTTGGCGGTGAGCTTAAAAAAATGCCCGCATCACTGATTACCTCTGAGCCTGACGTTTTTCTAGTCTGTACGAGCGGCATTGGCACATCAAGGCTTTTATCTCAACAGCTGTCCGTACAATATCCGGAAATTGTCTTTACAAAACCAATGAGCATTAAAGATTTTCAAGCCTGTCATTTAACGGAACAGGCTCCCAAGGCGATCATAACAACAACGCCTTTAGAATCTGATCATGATATTCCCGTGATTCATGTGCAACCCATTCTTTCAGATTATGATTTTCATAAATTGGATCTGGCATTCAGGAAAATCGGCCTTCTTCATCTTAATAAAAAAAGTGTTCAGAACACGGTTAAGGATATATTAAATATTGTTTTTGATTATGCCAGAATTGAAGATTTCAACGGTCTGACAAAAAGTCTGACCAACTATCTAGCCGCGGATGCAAAGGTCGATAGTTCAACCGTTCTTCCCAATCTTTCAATTTCCGAGCTTATTCCTTTAAGCAACATTAAGATCATCGACAAAGTCAATGACTGGAAGGACGCGGTTTATCAATCATTTGAACCGCTGATTGTCCATCAGGATGTAGGCCTTAGATATGTTAGAAAAATCATCGAGTTAACTGAACAAAAGGGGCCTTATATGGTTGTACAGGATCCAGTGATGCTTGCGCACGCTACCCAACAGGAGGGAGTGAACAATCTGGCCATGTCGCTGCTGCTTTTGCATCATTCAGCGATCATTCAACACTCAAATGTCCAGAAAGAAATTAAAGTTATATTTTGTCTCGCTCCGATTGATAATGTTTCCCATGTTAAGGCGTTAAGCCAACTACTCAATCTTTTGCAGAATAATGAGTTGTATGAACAGTTGATGGATGCGGACACTCCGCGTGAAGCTCATTTAATTCTTGAAAAACTTGGGAAAGCAGAGAAAGTTTAACGGGGATTAATCCATTCGAATTCTGAAATTGTCATTGGAGGCATCAGGGAATTCCTGAAAACCTTTCTTGTAAAAATCCACGTCCATGTATATAGGCTGCGAGGCTGACGAATGCCCTTGGGGGCGATATAACGTATGTCCCGGACAAATCTTCCGCTGTCAGCTGGAAAGGCTTGTAAAAATGATGGTGGAAATTCCTATTTATTTTTTGCATGCGGCCGGCCAGCCGTCAGCACCTTCATGATGCCGCTCTAAATGTTGCTCAGAGCTGAAGGCCAACCGCCCCTGACGGCGATTTTATGAGATTTCAAATTTCTTTTTCTGCTTAATCCCATAGGCTGAACTCCTGTCCGCTTTTAGACAGAATGAAAAAGCGGTCGAATACCAGGCTAGCTCCGCAACCATTTTGTCCCGTCCATCGATGCGTCTCATTGTCAGAACCGTTTATACATGATAATGTATAGACATTAGAACATATGAATAAAATAAGAGAAAAAAGCAATGGAGGGTCTTCATATGATGCGCAACTACAGAAAAATCGTCAAGATGGGAAACAGCTACGGATCTACAATCCCCCCAAAAACATTAGGCCACCTTGGAGTTAAACCGGGAGATGAAATCAGTTTTGAAAATATGAAAGACGGGACCGTCCGGATCAAAAGAAAAACCACTCGCCTCCCAAGCGGAATCGATGAAGACTTCGTTTCCATGGTCGATGGCATCATCCAGGACAACGACGCCGTTTTCAAAGGACTCGTCAATCGATGACCTGCTATCTCGCCAAAAACCAGGTCATCTTCCTCAATGCGCTGCTCATTCAGACCTATTCGCCAACTGAAAATATTGGAATCAAAAATCCGGCTTTGTTAGACAGCGCCGTGAACCGGTCCCGGCAGTCCGCCTTCGGCAAAGACGCCTATCCGACGCTTTTCGAAAAGGCGGCGGCGCTCTTCCAAAGCCTGGTCCAGAACCATCCATTTTACAGCGCCAACAAACGGACGGCCTATGCGGCTCTTGAAGCCTTTCTGAGGATCAACGGTTTTAAAATCCAGACGGACGACAGGGAAAAAGAAGATTTCACCGTCAGAATCTCCGATCAGGAAAACCGGATCGCCCTTGCAGAAATCCGGACCTGGATCGAAAACCATTCCATCCCCTTTTTACAACCGTAAATCATCCGGAATTAAAAAAGGACAGGAACGCATTGGGACACGAAAGCGGGCAGGCCCTGATGGAACACGGCCATGACATCCAAGTGGAATGCAAAGGAAAAGGCCGCATTAGAGGTTTTAAATGTACGGTGCTCCTTCGTAAAAAAAAGTGTATGCGGCGTTCTGTTATTTGCGGCGCGGTTTTGACATATACATTTTTCATCCGTTCATTTACGAGGTGCAGCATGGACAATCCGACTAATCAGCCCGTTCCGTTTCAATCAGTTCCGCAGCCGACTCGCAGCGACGGAGCGGGCAACATCGACAGAGGTCCCAGAGACCTGGAAAGGGATAGGCAGAATCCTGATTTATTGGTCCCTCCGGTAACAGACGCCGGACTTATTCCCAATTGCCGGTTTTCATTTTCCGATACACATATGGTCTTGAAACCGGGCGGCTGGTCAAGAGAAATTACTATCCGCGAGCTTCCGATCGCTACGACATTGGCAGGCGTCAATATGAGTCTGACGCCGGGAGGAGTACGCGAACTGCACTGGCATCAGCAGGCAGAATGGTCGTACATGCTGCTCGGACATGCGAGAATAACAGCTGTCGATCAAAATGGACGCAATTTTATCGACGATGTCGGGCCGGGAGATCTGTGGTACTTCCCTGCAGGAATTCCTCATTCGATACAGGGACTGGAGGATGGATGCGAATTTTTACTTGTTTTCGATGACGGCCATTTTTCGGATTTTAATACGCTGAGTATTTCGGATTATTTGGCTCATACACCGCGGGACGTGTTATCGGCAAATTTCGGTGTGCCGGCGGATGCGTTCAGGAATATTCCGACCGAACAGGTTTATATCTATCAAGGAAAAGTTCCGGGAACGATTGACTCGCAGAAGGTACAATCCCCTTATGGGATCGTGCCGCAAAGTTTTAAGCATCGGCTGCTGGCACAAACCCCGTTAAAAACGCCCGGCGGCAGTGTACGGATTGTGGATTCATCGAATTTTCCTGTATCCAGAACGATCGCGGCCGCTCTTGTCGAAATTGAACCCGGCGCGATGCGGGAACTGCACTGGCATCCCAATAATGACGAATGGCAGTATTATCTGGCAGGGCAGGGACGAATGACGGTCGCAGCGACAAACGGCACGGCAAGAACCTTCGATTACCGGGCAGGAGATGTCGGCTACGTGCCGTTCGCGTTCGGTCATTATGTCCAGAATACCGGCACGGAAACATTATGGTATCTCGAAGTGTTCAAAAGCGACCGTTTCCAGGATGTATCACTCAATAACTGGATGGCACTGACCCCGGCCGAATTAGTTCAGAGTAATTTAAATATCGGCCCCGAGCTGCTTTATGCCCTGAGAAAGAAAAAACAGCCGGTTGTGAAGTATGCCGGATACTCTTATTACCCGAGGTGATAGTTTAGAGGAGAGCGTACATTTCCGATATACTTTTATATCGCAAAGTCTGTAGTAAAGCCCGTTCTCTCCTAAGATACATACAAAGAAGCCACTCAATTGCCCGGTATACTTTTTTTTACGATCTATTTTTCTTATGCTATTATTTCTCTTTCTCTTCAGATAAAATGGACTGCCTGGCCATTGCCGAGGCAAGACAAAAAAACTGTTACTATGATCTACTCGCATAGCAACAGTCTCAGCAGAAATTTATTTTTTGCAAAGGTTCATTGAATAACGGTTAAAAAGCAACGTTAAATTTAGTCTGCGGCTTGAGCCTGATACCTGGATTCTCCGTTTAAATAAGTTTCGCTTAGGCTCATATCATCATTTAACACCAAAAAATCTGCATCGCGATTAGGCAGAATACTTCCACAGACGTCTGCAATATTTGAACTGCGTGCAGGGACATAGCTTGCCATCAATACAGCTTCTTCAGGAGTTGCAATATTCCAATCGACAACATTCTTAACTGCATTCTTTAATTCCAAAATACTGCCGGCTAAACTATTACCAGCCTTCATTCGCGCCATACCATTCTGAACATAAACCGGAAATTCTCCCAATACATAATCACCGCATGGCATCATACCGGCCCGCATGCAATCAGTGATCAGAATAATATGCTCAGGTGTTTTATTTTCAATCAATGACCGTACAGCAAACGGATCGACATGATGTCCGTCACATATTAATTCATCATCAACTAAGTTCATGCTCAATGCAGCCCCTACCATCCCAAGGGCTCGATGATTCAGCCCACTCATACCGTTGAATGTATGTGTAAAGACCGTAGCACCCGCTTCAACACACCTTTTCGCCTGTTCAAAGGTCGCGTCGCTGTGGCCAAGAGCTACTACAGTTCCTGTCTGAACAACAGCTTTTGTAAAATCGGCGGCTCCCTGGCGCTCTGGTGCAATTGCTATCTTTTTCAGCAAGCCATGTGCCGACCCCTGCCAATCCCTGAACTCTCTAATATCCGGATCCTTGAAATATTTTGGATTCTGCGCACCTTTATGCTTTTCGGTGAAGTACGGACCTTCAAAATAAATTCCTTGAATCTTAGCACCCCGAGCTTCCTTATAATGTTCGCCTATTGTCTTGCACACAGCATTCAGCTGATCGAATGAAGCCGTTAATGTTGTTGGCAGCCAGGAGGTTACGCCGGCTTTCAATAAGCCTATGGACATTTCCTGAATCTCATTCCAATCATTGTCCATAAGATCATAATTCAACAGCCCATGGATATGCGTGTCAACGAGACCGGGTGCAATCCATTTGCCGGTGTAATCAATAATTTTTCCAGCCGGCCTCTGTCCTTCACCTAAATATTCGCCAAACTTTCCATCGCTCGCTACTTCGAGGTATCCGCCATTTTCAGTCGTATTGTGTAGAAAAAACTTTGCCGCATGCAAATAATAAGACATTGAACCATTAACCTCCCCACTTTACAAGCGTTTCGAAGATTTCCCCTGCAAAAATTTTCATAACAATTGTTGCGTTTAGAAAGCAAACAAATGGGTACCGGCCCCAACAAGTCCGATCACGACAGTTATAATGATCAAAGTCAGCGGCGAACGCCCTTTCTTTAGCATCCAAAAGCAAAACAGAGTATACAGCAATGGCAGCAATTTCGGCATGATCTTGTCAATCACGCCGGCTTGCAATGCAACTTTAACACCGCCGGCATTGATCTGTGCCAATGAACCGTCCAATTTAAAAGTGATGTAAGTTGCCACCAATGCCCCGACAACCATCAGCCCGACAATGGAAGCAGCACGAGAAATCTTTTTTGTGTTTTCCCGCATGGCCGCTATAGCCCTTGTACCTGTGTTATATCCATAATTCATTAACCAGAACAATAAACTAAAATGAACGGCGTTGAAAAGAATTAAAAATAGAATGGGGCCAAAAACATTACCCTGCATCGATAGTGAAACACCGATACCAGCCGTGATCGGCAGCAGAGTCAGCCAAAACAGAGCATCGCCAATTCCTCCCAGGGGACCCATTAAGGCAACCTTGACACCACGAATCGTGGAACGGTTTTCCTTGTTTTCCTCCATTGCCAGGATAACTCCCTGAATGAAGGTTACCAGAAATGGATGCGTGTTATAGAATTGTAAGTTATCCAATAAGGAATAGCTCAGATCTTTTTTGTTAGTATGAATTTTCTTCAACCCGGGGATCAGACTGTAAGTCCATCCCCCGCCCTGCATTCGTTCATAGTTAAAAGATGACTGCAGTAACAGTGAACGCCATACCATGTTATGAAGATTTTTCTTTGTCAGCACCTTTCTTGGCGTGGGATCTTCATAGGTATCAGGAATCTGAAGTTGATTAATATCCTTTGCTGTTTGTTCTTCAGATGCCATTGCTGTAGCCCCCTTCATCATTATCTGTATTCACTGCAGGCACAGCCTGAGGTGTATTTCCATCATGACTTGAACCTTTGAAGTAATCATATACAGCGATGCCCACTCCAATAATCGCGACCGCCAGAATCGGCAGACCGGCATAAGCTGCCATAACAAGTCCGAATGCAAAGAATGGCACGTACTCATTTTTCCACATGATCTTCAGCAGCATGGCAAAGCCAACAGCGGGCATCATTCCACCGGCAACCTGCAATCCTCCGAGGATCCATTTAGGAACTTCCTGAACCCAGACAGCAGCTTTGTCTGCGCCAAAGAATATGGGTAAAAATGAAATAATAAAATATCCGACAAACAGAATAGCGGGTTGGATCCAGGCCATGCGATCCAATTTTCTTGTATCGGCTGCAGCAGCAGCTTTGTCCATAGTGTGCATGACAGGAGAAAAAGCTGTGAACAGCAAGGTTATAATCCCTTGAACGGCAACCGCGAAAGGAACGGCGATCCCAACAGCAACCGTTGGTTTAACTCCTGTCAATATGGCAAATGCCGTTCCAATGATACCGCCGATAACCACATTAGGCGGCTGTGCCCCCGCAAGCGGCACCATTCCTGCCCAAACAAGCTCTAATGTCCCGCCGACAATCAGCCCTGTTTGAAAATCCCCAAGAATTAAACCAATAACAGCCCCGGTGACAATCGGCCGATGGATGTGAAATAATCCATTGTACAGATCAATTCCTGCAATACCGGCCCAGACGGCTATTAGTATTATCTGAATCACTGTGACATGCATTTTTCCAGCCTCCCAAACCAAAATCTAGCTCTACCTGTAAAGTTCACTGCACCTTTTTAAGCAAAGTCATCAGATCTGTCGCGCGTTCATTTGGAATTCCTTGAACTTCCAGTCGGATTCCCATGCTGTGCAAGCGATTGAATATTTCAACATCCTCTTCTGAAACTGATACAGTTGCCGACAATTGCTTCTTACCTTCCGCAAAATGAAGATTGCCGATATTAAGCTTTTTGATCGGGACACCGCCTTTAATCAGCGTAAAGGCGTCTTGAGGAGTTTTCATGACCAGTAAAATTTTTTGAAACGGTGCGGCTTTGCTTATGATTCGGATCGTCTTGTCCAATGTGAAAAAGCGAATGCCTACTGTATCCGGAATCACCATTTCCATCAGATTCTGCTGGACTTCATCCTTAGCCACCGCATCGTTGGCGACTATAAGCAAATTTGCACCGATCGTGTTGACCCAGGTCATGCCGACCTGGCCGTGCACTAATCGATTGTCAATTCTTGCGACTAAAATATTTGGTGTTCCCACGCCGAAGCCCCCCATAATTGATTTCTATGCCCGCACCTTTGCAGCCGGCCGGTCATTCCGCTGAATACGGATACAGAGTTACACCCTTCACAACCCGATTAACCGTTCCATTTGAAGACGGTGTATCCGGTTTGTTGCCCACCTTAATAGAACTGAGCAGAGCTAAAGTCTGTGCAAATAAGATGTCCGGCAATGCCAGATAAACGTCAGGAAGATCCGGGTCGCCTGTTTCAAAAATAAAACTGTCGCCCGTGAAATTTTTACCCTTCCTGATGCCGACAGCTACAGTACGCTTAGCAATCTGATCCTTACGAATCTCTTCCAAAATATCGATATCATACTGGCGGGTATAACGATCATTGCTAAGAAAGTCGAATACTAAGGTCTGTTGATTGATAAAAGATTTTGGCCCATGCCTAAATCCCATGGAAGAATCGAAGATCGTCGCTAACTTTCCCGCGGTCAACTCTAATACCTTCAACTGAGCCTCACGTGTGAGTCCGGCTAAACTTCCCGAACCCAAATAAGCAATTCTATTAAAGTCTTCATCTACCAAAGCCTGAATTTCAGATTCACGATCAATCAGTTCATGGGCCATTTCAACGAGTGTGTCAATATATTTTTTCTTCTTTTCCATATCGAGCTGATCAAAAACGAGCAGCGCCGTCAGGGTCATGCATGAAAAACTGCCCGTCATGGCAAAGCCCTGATCATTCGCTTCAGGCTGTAACAGAATTAAATTCTCAGCTTTGTTCTCCATCCGCTGAACTAACTTTCCTCCCGCATAACAAGTGATTGTAAGCTGGTACAGCTGCTTGACAATTTGCTCGGCCAGTTCAACAGCCGCTACACTTTCCGGAGAATTTCCGCTTCGCGCAAATGAAACCAAGAGTGTAGGCGTATCGGCCTCAAGGTAATCGTAGGGGGCAGAAACAATACTGGTCGATGGTATTGATTCGAAACTAAAGTGGCTCCGATCGCCATTTTTTGTTAAATAAGGTACTATTGTGTCTCCGACATAAGCAGACGTACCTGCCCCAGTAAAGATTACTCGAACACAGCCACCCGTTTCGGCTTTAATCTTATCTATAAAATTAGCAATATTTGAATTATTTTTGACGAAGTTCTGGAATGTTTCCTGCCAAAGCTCCGGCTGCTGTTTAATCTCTCTTGTCGTTATTTGTGCACCCATCGTGGTGAGTTCTGTCTCATCTGTATCAAACATTGATATATTCCTCCCAGTTTTTAATTTATCTATTAATGGGTAAATAATATTCAGCTCGTTACCCTTTCAAAAAGTGACGGGAATTCCTGTTTCTAGGATTTGCCCTTATCCGCGCTGTCTTTCTATGACCAAATCGATACCCACCTTTTTTCACACTTAAACTGACTCTGCAAACTATCACAACCAGCTAAAACAAGAATTGAATTTAATTTCTTTCTGAAGGGAGTCATTTGTACAAATCAAGAACAACTTTGTACATAAAATCATTCAAATGCCCTCTTTGCCCTCTTCTTCATTGTTTTGTTTCTTATTGCAGCGTTGATGAAAGCGGACAATACCGTCTTGACCTGCAGTAACGGCAACCTTGATGAATCGTTCCATATTCAGGCTGCGCTGAAAAACTATTTCCATGAGCATTGGAATATTAGTTCCGGACAGAATTTCAATGTTCTGATGTTTAAACTTACTCGCCGCAGCCTGATTAAATGGAGTCCCTCCCGGAATGTCGGTGAAAAAGATTATGCCTTCACTCGAATCCATTCTCTGAATCGCTGTTTCAAATTTCTGATGCAATTCGTCCGCGGTCATCCCCTTTGTAAAATCAATCGGAACAAATTTTTCTTGCTCACCTCCCAACAATTGGATTGTTGAATAGATACCGCTCGCAAAGTTTCCGTGTCCTGTTAAAACAATGCCTATCATTTTCATGGCTCCTTAAGGATCATTAAAAAGTCTGTAAAGAATGGATCTGTATTCTGTGTCTATTGGTACCAACCACAGTACCATTTTAAGCGCAATTATAGTATGTGTCAACTTGATCATTAAAAATATATAGCAACCATTTTATCGAGAAATGATGATTATTGAATGAACATCTCTTATTTATCAGTAATTTAAAGGCTTGATTCTTAACAGGTCTATCTTTTTTAAATCATTTTTCAATACTTCCAGTACTCATTAAATATGTTTTCATTTGGTACCAGTTATCCCATTCTACACTGATGTACCTAAAAGTGTAAGAAACAAATTTATAAACGAGCGGTTGCATGCGGATTACTCAAAAATCAATCTTTGACATAACATCCGCGGCTATTTTCAAGTTATTAAGATCATTGAAAGCTTAATCAAATATTTTCGGAAAATATAACAAGTGAGCCAAAACGCCGCATCAGACCTCATTGGTATAATTATACAATGGCTCAAAAAGGCCTTAACGTCAGGATTTCTCATGGCCCTCGGTATAAGGACATGGGAATGCCGGTTTAATGAGATTGATCAAGTAGGTGAAATTGATGAATATTGATAATGAAGCAATGGTACATCGACAGCCCTCAGGCCCAATCGGGCACACGGATTGCAGTTATTTTATTAAAATCCTGGATTGACGGCCATCTTAATGTTGAGGCGTTCTCACTAATTGTTGCATTCGGGCAGAAACTATCGGAGAAAAAACGTTTGCTGTATTCTTTTAATATCAAACATGAGGATTAATTTTAGAAAAAAGCATTTGAAAATTGACAGAAATACAAGAGCATATTTTTTCATTGGTTACGCTCTTAAAAAATTATTGATCAGGCATGTGACGAACACTATAAACGAATTGATCGCTCCGAGCTACACTCAGTGTATACTCAATGATCTGGTTTTTTTGATCAAATGAAGTACGTGTTAACTTTAAACAAGGAGAGCCATCGGGTACCTCTAACAATTTCGCATCGTTCCCGCTGACAATACTGGCACGAAAAGTTTCATCCGCTATGTGAACTTTCTCCCCATAGTCTTCTTCAAAAACCTTATAGAGCGCACGATAAGCCAATTTATCAACCGAAAGGCCTAAAAATAGATGCTGCGGCGAGTACGTCCGCTCAACCATCATAGGCTGATCATCAGCAATCCTGACACGTTTTAATTTATAGATACGTTGGCCCAATGAAACGTTCAGCTTCTCAGCAAAAAACTTATTTGCAACGATCGATTTAAGATACAAATTTTTCGTTTTGGGTTCATGTCCCAAACTGCGCATCTGTTCACTGAAACTATAAGCAGCGCTTAAGTTAGTCATCTGCCGATTCTGATTCGATACAAAGGTCCCCTTACCGTGACGGCGGTAAATATATCCCATAATTTCCAGCTCATGCAGAGCCTGCCGTACGGTGTTGCGGCTCAATCCATATTGTTTAGAAAGATCACGTTCTGAAGGAAGCTTTTCATTGGGCTGCATTTCATTATCAATTTTCTTCCGCAGCAAATTGACTAACTGATCATATAAAGGACTTATCATATGCATATTAACCTTTCTGTTAGTGGTACCAACCACAGCTATTGTAGACACATCTCAATAGTATGTCAACATGGATCTACTCATACTGACAATCAATCTTACTTTGAGGATGTCATAATACCAGTACTGATGCAGAAGGGGCGTCTCATGCTTGGGAAACCCTATTTCCCTACTGATCTAATCGAATACTGTCAAAAGCACGTCCGTTATCCAGATCCACTTCAATTTGCAAAATGACATTAACCATGTAAAAATTGATCGGCCTGTTAGAGCGATGCGGGTCGATAATCTCAGACTTAACTTGATTGCATTCTGTTTCAGATTTCAAATCATCGAAGTATTGCGGATTTTCAATCGACGTAACTTCTTTTGTCACTAGTTACAAATTCAATATCAGATATGTAAAAATTCACTTAATTAGTTTCATTATATGCCCCCTATCTAGACATGCCATTTCAGCCATGTATACTTGTTCATTTTCCACATACTTATCTTTCATCCAATCCAATTCATCATCTAGGTAAGATTAAAAATAAACAAAAAGGATTGAACGTGAACAAAATCATTCAATCCCCCATCAAGAATACTTAGAATTATGCTACTTTATTAATCTGCCCGAGTCAATGTATGAATCGCCTCAAGCCGATTCCTTTGACCAAATATAGCTGATCCGGCAACAATAATCGATGCTCCCGCTTTTAGACAAGGTGGTAATGTCAGCTTATTAATTCCTCCATCAACTTCAATATCAATTTTCAGCTTCCCAGCATCGATGAATGACTTCACCTCACGAATCTTCTGGAGCATAGAATTTATAAACGTCTGGCCACCAAATCCGGGATCCACGGTCATAATAAGTATATAATCCAGATCCGACAGGACAGGTTTAATTTGAGAAAAGGGTGTTGCTGGGTTTAAAGCTATACCTGCTTTCACACCGCCGTCTTTTACAAGTTGTATGGTTCTATGCAAATGTCTGCACGCTTCGGCATGTACGGAAATCATATCAGCACCTGCACTAAGAAATGACGGGATAAGATGATCCGGCTCCTTTACCATTAAATGAACATCAATATCAAGTGTTGTCTCTTTTTTTAAAGCGGCAACAACATTAGCCCCAAATGTGATGTTCGGCACATAATGTCCATCCATCACATCAAAGTGGATTAAATCAATGCCCATATGTTCAACATCATGAACTTCTCTAGCCAAATGAGCAGCATTCGCAGATAAGATTGATGGTGCAAGGCGCATTTTTTTCCCCTTTCCTTATTTAATCAATGTTATGGTCATCAAGAAAGCGATTCGTCTTTTTCAATCTGAGTCATTTGATCCAATCGTTTTTGATGCCTTCCACCTTGGAATTTGGCATTCAGCCACACATCTATTATCATTTTAGCCAGTTCCGATCCTATTACCCGTGAACCGAATGCGAGTATATTTGTATTATTGTGTTCACGGCTCAATTTCGCGGAAAAGGGCTCACTGCAAGCAACCGCACGAATTCCATGAATTTTGTTTGCCGCAATAGAAATGCCAATTCCTGTTCCACAAATCAGGATACCTAAATCTGCCTTGTCAGATATAATATCAATTGCCACTTTTTTCGCATATTCAGGATAATCGACACTTTCTGAGGAATATGTTCCCTCATCAATTATTTCAATTCCCTTTTCAATTAAATAATTTTTAATAGTGGGTTTTAAATCAAATCCTGCATGGTCACAACCAATAGCAATGCGCATTCATATCACCTCACATTGTCAGCTTTCTTTTGTCTGTTTTTTATTAACTCAGCCGTTATCTTAGTTACGTTTTCAACGGTAAAGCCAAATTTATTAATAACAATAGGCCCGGGAGCTGAAGCACCAAAGTGATTTATCGTCAACAAATGCCCTGATTCTCCCACGAATTGTTTCCATCCCATAGGCGATGCCATTTCAATAGCTACACGGTTTAAAAGTTCAGAAGGTAAAATGGATTCTTGATATTCACGAGACTGCGAATGAAACAATTCCCAGGAAGGCATACTTACAACACGTACTTTTATATTTTTTTCTTCAAGTTTTTTTTGCGCTTTAATTGCAAGTTCAACTTCGGATCCTGTTGCAATCAGTACAGCATCCGGAGTGCCTAATTCTTTTGAAACGATATATCCTCCCCTTTTAACACCATTTGTTGAACCATTCTTTTCTCCTTCAAATGACTCGACATTCTGGCGGGTAAGTATCAACACAGTAGGGCGGTCAGTACTCTCTAAAGCAATCTTCCACGCTTCTCTGGTTTCATTTCCGTCGGCCGGTCTTATGACGTTCAAATTTGGAATAGCCCTTAGCCCTGCCAGTTGTTCAATTGGTTCATGTGTAGGACCATCTTCCCCTACAGCAATACTATCGTGCGTAAAGACAAAAATAGACGGAATTCCCATTATCGCGGCCAGACGAATAGCTGGTTTAGAATAATCTGAAAATGTAAGAAATGTCGAACAAAATGGAATTACGCCTTTATGAAGAACCATTCCATTCACAGCAGCCGTCATTGCAAATTCACGGACTCCAAACCAGATATTTCTGCCTACATAATTATCAGATAGAAAATCTCCGCCGTATTTTATTTCTGTCTTTGTAGAAGATGCCAAATCTGCAGAACCACCGAATAATTGTGGAATAGCCTTCGCAGCCACATTAATGACTTCACCAGATGCTGCACGGGTAGCTTTGTTAGCTCCCGCTTCATATACAGGAAAATTATCACCATATCCTTTTGGAAGTTTTCTTTCAATCGTATCTTTTAGTATTTTGGCTTCATGAGGATATCTCGCTTCATATTCGGTAAATCTATTATTCCATTCACGCTCTTGGTCTGCACATTTTTCAGCCAGTTTATTAAAATGTTCTTTTACTTCTTCCGGAACATAAAACGGATCATATTTCCATCCATATCTTTTTTTGGTCTCGACTGTTTCTGCTGGTCCCAGTGGATTTCCATGAACCTTATTTGTTCCCTGAACATGAGGAGCTCCGTATCCTATCACTGTTTGTACTTCAATTAAAGTTGGGTGATAAGGGTCTCCCTTTGCTTTACTAATAGCCTCCTCAATCTTGTCCGCATCGTTTCCGTCTTTAACTAGTAATGTTTGCCAGCCATATGCGTTAAATCTTTTCCGTACATTCTCGGAAAAAGCCATGTCTAATTTACCATCCAGCGACACTTTATTCGAGTCATATAACATAATCAGTTTTCCAAGTTTCAGATGTCCTGCAAGTGAAGCTGCCTCACTTGATACTCCTTCCATCAGATCGCCATCTCCACAAATGACAAATGTATGATGATCTATGATTTCATAACTGTCTCGATTGTATAATGCCGCAAGATGTGCTTCCGCTATTGCCATGCCAACGGCCATTGCTACTCCTTGACCAAGAGGTCCCGTCGTAGCCTCGACACCGATCGTATGTCCAAACTCCGGATGCCCGGGGGTTAGACTTCTCCACTGCCTAAAATTTTTTAAATCCTCAATCGTCAATCCATAATGGAATAGGTAAAGCAAACTATAAAGTAACATTGATCCATGACCTGCCGAAAGAACGAAACGGTCTCGATTAAACCAGTTTGAATTATACGGATTATGCTTCATTACCTTTGCCCAGAGCGTGTAGGCCATTGGCGCTGCACCCATTGGAAGACCTGGATGTCCTGATTTAGCTTTTTCAATGGCATCTATTGAAAGTGTCCTTATGGTGTCAATGGATAATTGATCAATGCTTGAATTCATTTTCCCAGCTCCCTCTTCCATGACAATCCTTAATCAATCACGTAATTATTATAGGATTGAATATCCCAGAACTTTAATATCTTTATTGAATCCCTTAACCGTATCAAGAGAAGCCTGTTCAAGTGGTTTTCCTAACTTTTTTAATTTTTCAATAATAGATGGTGTACACGTGATTATATCAACGCCCAACCGATTAGCTTCATATACATTAAAGAGCTCGCGGGAACTTGCCCAAAGAAGTTCAGCTCCCTTGTTCTGCTGACAAAGTTCAACTGATTTTTTCATATACGGAATTGGATCTCTTCCCGTATCGGCAATTCTACCCGCAAATACGGACACGATACTTTCGACATTTGGATTGAGAGCCATGACTGTTTCCTCAACTTGTTCAATAGTAAAAATAGCTGTAACATTTAATGAGACTCCCTGTCCGGAAAGCTTCTTTATCAATGGTATGGACGATTCACCCTTTGAATTCGTGATTGGAATTTTCACGAAGACATTATCCCCAAGAGAGTGTATTTTAAGTGCTTCCCTTTCCATTATTCCAAAATCATCCGCAAACACTTCAAATGAAATAGGAAGATCATTAATTTTATTTAGTACTTCTCTGGCAAATCCAAGATAATCTTTGACTCCTGCTTTTTTCATTAAACTAGGGTTGGTTGTAAATCCCCTAACAAATCCGGTTTTATAGGCATTCAGCATGTCATGGATATTAGCACCGTCAGCATAAATCTTTATGCTTAAATTATCCCATTTAAATTTCTCCAAAATGTACCATTCCCCTTCTACACAATCAAAAAGTATCCTTAATTTTATTGCTATTATAATGAAAGAACAATTTGAATCTGCCTTTAATTCCATTCAAATTTCAAAACTGCCTTATTCCATTTCTTTTCTTCTATAATCTTTTTGAATGCTTCCTGCAAATCTGACGCGCTTTGGATGAATGTTTCATTTTCAGGCAACAGTTTGGCCAGAGCTTCACGGTATTTTTCATCTTCACCCAGCGCTTTCACGACAGCTTTAAAATCCTCTGTTGCAGAACGGCTGGTACCATATAGTGTCAATCCTTTTTCCAAAACGTTGCGCGTATCAATTGGAACCAATTCCTCTGAAACACCCATTAAGACAAATTCGCCACCGCGAGAAATAATTTTTATTCCTTCATTGATTGCATTAGAACTAAAGTGACCGCCAGTTGCTTCGAAGATCACGTCATATTCTTCATCCGAATGTTCAAAGTCATAGTTTTGAACCATTTCCCTGCGTGCAAATGTAAACTTATCCAAACGATCTTTTATAGCACCAAATACAGTAAATCGTGAAGCATCGATACCATAAATATATCTGATGACTGCTGCAGCCATGTAACCTACAGGTCCATCGCCAAACAAGGCAACTCTGACATTCGGTTTCATCAACGTACCTTGAACATGACTGGCGGCATGATAACCGACTGTACTTACTTCTGTCATTACAGCAATTTCATCAGGGACAGCTTCCGGAATGCGAACCAGACATTGTTCAGGTTGAACCAAATCGCTTTGAGCGATTCCGTCATAACCGCTGCTTAAAAAAACACCATTTTTATCATAGTTATCTGGAAGATTACTAGTTTTTTTTGTGCCATTTAATACATAACCGGGAATGTTTGGGACAACCGCCACACGTTCCCCCACCTTAAACTTATTGCTCAGGCTCTTTTTAACGATACCAATTCCTTCATGAAGCAGTGCCATTGGCAATTTCTTGGCAAGAGCCTCCTTACGCCGCTGACCCGAGAAATAACGTGTATCGGCATGACAAACACTTGCCATCACAGGCTGAACAACGACCCACCCTTCTTTCAGATTGCGTTCCACGTTAACTTCTTCAATGTCCAACGGTTGCACTAGCTGAAAGGTCCTCGAGTTCACTTTTGTTGCGATTTCTTGCATAATAATTGATTCCTCCTGTCTCAATCGCTGTAATCATTTACAGTGGATATTATATGACCTTTGCATATTGTTTGCAACTATTTGCATTAACATTATTTTATTGGCATATAAAAAATCATCGTGTTTGCAAACTGGTTTCCATTTGAACTTTAAAATGTAGAATCCCAATTTTAACCACATGAATTCAGTTAGAGATAAAACTCCGGGAATTATATATGACAATATTGGCCAAATATTATTGGCGAGTATTTAGCTGATTTGAGAGGGCAATGATATTATCTCAGACCATATCGGCCATTGATTTATTAAAGCAGCTATGAGGTTTCAAAGCCGTGGAGAAGACGGCCCCATTGGATTTAGATTTGACAGCAACGAGGAAAATCTATATTTTTGCTTCTTTGCTTTATGGTATAGCTTGTAAAATATAGAGACGAATTTCCCGAAACCGTAAATACAGAAATTCGGGATATTTTTCTACTAAGAAAACATTTTGATCATCTGATTATTGACAGCCAGCTTGAGAAGCGGGCACTCGTTACCGCTGAAATCTGATTTATTTTAGATAGTGTCCAACATTCGAGTCAGCGATTATATAACTGTTAAAAGCGGCAAGTCAATGGTAAGGGTGCCGTTTTAATATTTTTACGATTGAGGACTGATCAATTTTGTACCCGCCAGGTTAACGGCCGAAGCAATTGAATGATCGACCAGCTTATCTGTTATAATGCAATCAACGTCTTCAAAATTAGCGGTTTTATATAGTGCTGTCATACCAAATTTCGTATGATCAACAACCAAAATGCTTTTCTGTGAATGTTGAATCATTTTTTTTGAGACCTCGATCTCACTAATGTAATGATTAGTTATTCCAGAATCCTTTTCGATGCCTCCTGCTCCGAAAAATCCAACATTCACAAAAACGGTTTCACTGTTTTGAAGCGTCAATGCTCCTGATAACGACTCCTCACTTCTTCGCACATTGCCACCTGGAACAATAATGTCATATGTTGATCCTCTCAGCAATAAATCAATAACCGCAATTGCATTGGTGACGATCGTCAAATCCTTAAAGCCGCTAATTTGAATAGCCCGTGCGACTTCATATGTGGTTGTGCCGTAATCGATATAAATAGAGTCACCGTTATGAATGTATTTGATTGCCTTCTTTGCTATAAACTTTTTCCCCTCGACATTTTGTTTCTTTCGCTTTTCATATTCCGTTTCACGGTTTGGTGCAATTTTAGTTGCACCTCCGCGAACGACTTTCAATAGACCGTCATCTTCCAAATTATATAGGTCTTTCCTAATTGTTTCTCTTGTAACATTAAGCGCCTTACTTAAATTTGAGATTTTGACCAAATTGTTTTCTTCGATTTGCTTAAGAATATACTGTTTGCGTTGTTCAAATTCCATTTTCAACCTCACTCTTATCCCCTATAATTATTTTGCTATTACACAATTTCCATTAAATTTTTGCGTATTGTCCAATTGGCAAAGGATTGTGCAATATTCATGATTTTTTACCAATCACAGAATAAAAAAACAGCATAATTATTATATAAAAGAACTGAAAATAAATAAATGTGGTGGATAAAGTTAAATGTAAGTCGGTATTTTTCAAAAAAGAAAACCTCGCTTAAGTACAATAAAGCTGTTCAAGGACCACTAATAAGAAAGGACTCTCCATAACTCATTATAATAAATATCTTTCGCCAAAAGAAATCGGACAGATTATATTCCAGACCTTCAAGAAATCAATTATGATAGATTTCAAATAATTAAATTAAACATTTTGTGTTTGAGGAGATAAAATGACTTGATTTATTCAATAAATGCAAAGAGTTGCAAACATTGTGCAAAGGTCATATAATATCCACTGTAAACGATTCCAGCAATTGGGACAGGAGGGATCCATTATTATGCAGGGAATCGCAATAATAGCGAACCTGAAAACCTTTCGGCAAGTGCAACCGTTGGACATTGCAAAATCAACGTAGAACGCGATCTGAAAAGGATGAGAGTGCTTTTGATGACAAGTGTTTGTCATGTTGATACATGTTATTTTTTGGATCAACGGATTAAAGAGGCCCTCGTCAAAAAATTTTCACTGTTAAAAAGAGCCAGAGCAATATGTTTAAAAGCGGGAGAATGGATGACGTCTGTTCCAAGTATTCCCAATAATGTATTGAAATAGAACAAGGAAAACTATTAATCTTCCAGACTTACTAGTCATCCAAAACACGCAAATCTGCAGAAAGCAAAGACAGATTCAAAGAGGAGGAACAAAATGATCGGTTTTGTTATTGCTACACATGGAATTTTTTCAAACGGGATTATTGATGCTATTAACTTGATTATGGGAAAACAAGAAAATGTAAAATGTTTAAACCTAAATCACGGTGACAATATTGATGAATTTGGTAAGAAAATACAGAACGCCATTATAGAATGCAATCAAAATAATGAAGGTGTAGTTATATTCACGGACCTATTCGGTGCAAGCCCATATAACCAATCCGTACAGTGTTATAAGAAGGTAGGAGCAATCAAATATAAACTGATCACGGGTTTGAATTTACCAATGCTTATAGAGGCGTTCGCTGCGCGTATGTCCGGCGGCGATTTGGAAGCGGTTAAGAATGCAGCACTATCAGCAGGACAATCAGGTATTAAGGAATTTTTTGACGAGCTGACAAAAGTAAAATGATATAAAAATCAAGGGGGATAAATAATGTCGCAAATTGTTTTAGCTCGAGTAGACGATCGTTTGATTCACGGACAGGTAATGACTGCTTGGTTGCAATTTACTGGGGCAAATCACATCGTTATTATAGATGACGTGACCGCAAACGATGAATTCTTAAAATCCGTTATGGAAATGTCTATTCCCCGGAGCATTAAATTTAATATATTTAACACAGACGATGGAAAGAATTATTTACTAAAAGATCAAAATCAGGATAAATTATTACTTTTAGCTAAAGCTCCGGAAACATACTTAAAATTAATTGAAAACGGTGCCAATATAAAAAAAGTAATTGTCGGAGGAATGGGTGCGAATAAACAACGCACAAAACTTTATAAGAATATTTCTGCATCCGAATCTGAAAGAGAAACGTTCAGAAAAATTATTAATCATGACATAGAGGTTAAAGTACAAATAATTCCTACTGATAAAGCAATCGATGTAGCCGGATTGCTGAAATAAAATTGTGAGAGGAGAAACACTATGCAGATACATCTTTGGCAGGCCATTTTGATCGGTGTTGTCTATTATTTAGGTCAAATGGGTACCCCATGGGTATCATTGGCGGGTACACATACTATTATGCGCCCATTAGTAAATGGGGCACTTGTCGGATTAATATTGGGTGACCCAGTCCAAGGGGCCATTTACGGAGCAGCCATCCAGCTGCCCTTCATTGCCTGGATTGGTGCCGGTGGGGCTGTACCAATGGATACAGCATTAGCTGGTACTCTGGGAACAACATTCGGAATGGCAGCAGGCGTTTCACCTTCCGTAGCAATCACTCTTGCAGTGCCTATCAGCTTAATTGGGACTATGATCTGGGTATTGCATATGACTGTAGACATTACATTCGTTCATATGGCTGATAGCGCTGCGGAAAAAGGTAATCTAAACCGCATTAACTTATTGCATGTATGGCCGCCACAAATTACAATGTTTATATTTTCCGTTGTACCGGCCATGCTAGCTGCCTTTTATGGTTCAGGTCCTGTAAAAGCAATTATCGGTGATCTAAATGGTACGCCGCTCCATGTGTTAACTGTAATTGGCGGTATTCTGCCAGCGTTGGGGATCGCTATGAACTTAAGAGCAATGACAAACAAAGGTGTCTTGATATTTTTCCTTTTAGGTTTCATGATTGCCGTTTATTCAAAGCTGGCTATTTTAGCCATCGCAGTATTCTCGGTGATTATCGCGTATATCTATACCACACTGTTTCTTAAAAACAACGCAGAAGGAAAGGTGTGATTTTTGATGGATGAGAAACAAAGTATGAATGAAATAAAAAAAGAAGATTTACCGGGAAACAGCGAAAATAATACTCATAAGCTTAAAAAGAGCGATGTCGTTCGGGCATTCTGGCGCTGGACTTTTTTCTCCCATGCAAATTACAATTACGAAAGACTTCAAGCTACCGGAGTCATTCATGCACTTTCACCAGTTTTTAAACGTTTATATGGCAATGATCAAAAACAGATGGAAGAGGCACTTCAGCGCCATATGCAATTTTTTAACACTGAACCTCATTTTGGCGGTGCCATATTAGGAATGACCATAGCAATGGAAGAGCAGAAAGCTAATGGTGCTCCTATTAATACTGCCACAATTAATGGTTTAAAAACCGGATTAATGGGACCTCTCGCAGGAATTGGCGACACATTATGGCAAGGCACTTTGATTCCCATACTGCTATCGTTTACTATCGGCTTTGCCTCTCAAGGCAATATTCTAATGGGGCCAGTTTTGTTCGCAGTTCTGCATCTAGGTATTATTTGGACAATTGGTTACATCAGTTGGATGCAAGGGTACTCATTAGGTAAAGAGGGAATAATAAAGGTTTTAAGGGGATCATTACTCCCGACTGTCATGACATTTGCTCAAACAATGGGACCGATTGTCATTGGAGCATTGGCAGCCCAATTTGTAAAAATCTCCAGCCCATTAAAGATACAATTGGGTAAGGGAACACTAAATGTCCAAACCGGTATTTTAGATAAGCTGATTTCTGGACTGCTCCCACTGGTAATAACCTTGCTAACTTATTATTTGTTGAAGCGGAAATTTAAACCCACTACTGTACTCGTAATACTTATTGCTATAGGAGCAATAGGTGGCATTTTTTACATTATTTAAGTTAAGTTTAAATTTTCTAAATTAATTATATTGGTGATTGAAATCCGAAAACTATCGAGTTTTAATCACCAATTTTTGGCTTTCAAATTACCAAATGGAATATAAGAAGTCTCAAGGGATATCACTCATTTGTTAAATGTCTTCTTAGCTAATTCTTTCAATATATCATTTTCTCTTGGGTGTTACTTCTAGAAAGATGTTCATATCTTACCTTAGAATTTCTGTACCCTTAAAAATTTTCTTTTAAATGGCCAGTTGTAAAATCCATTTAGCCAGTTAAGTCAATGAATATATTTTAATCAAATACTGTCCCAATTAAATGGTAATTATGGATTATAAGCTGCGCAAGGTTTCACTTATCTGTGCAAAAGAAGCAATGAAAACACAAATCGATTTAAGTTTGTTTTCACCCCAACGCACGCTTCATGGCTGGACATCATTGAATCCTTTTTCGCGAAAATGAGCAAAAGCTGCCTGCGTCCTATTCGTTCAGAGTAGAGCGTATATTTTCGCTTGGGAGCAGCGTGAGTTGGGAGAATTGATCGAAGAATATACTGAAGTAGTACCTGGAACTACAGGCATTCCCGTCGCTACATCATCCAGAAAGGGATTATTTTTGCAGGATGAGTACTTCAATGGGGGACGAACAGGAATAGATGAATCGGTCGATTTTCATCGTGTACCGCAAGGATATATCACCTATCGGCATATGTCAGATGATTCAATTTTCCACTTTAATCAAAATGGCTTGGGGACTGACGTGTTAGTATCTAAAGAATATCCAGTGTTCAAGTCAAATGATTTATCTGACCAACGTTTTATTCTTGCCAATCTAAATAATTCATCATCATTTTTAAACTTCTCAATGATGCAAAAGAAGGGCGGAACTCGTGTCCGTTTGTATTTCGAAATATTAAAAAAGTACGGTCTAAAAATTCCAATAATTGAAGAACAAACTAAAATCGGCACCTTCTTCGAGAAACTTGACAGCCTTATCGCTGCAAATCAGCGAAGACTTGATAAGCTGAAGTTACTGAAAAAGGGCTATTTACAACAAATTTTTGAGCAAAAACTTCGATTTAAAGGATACTCTGCACCATGGGAGCGGCGTAAGTTGGGAGAAGTCGTCCGTGAAATATCGGGCAATAACGGTAAAACTAATTTACCTATACTTACAATTTCTGCTGAAAATGGTTGGATGAATCAAAAAGATCGTTTTTCACAAGTGATTGCTGGTTTGGAGTTAAAGAACTATACATTACTTTCCAAGGGACAGCTTTCCTATAATCACGGTAATTCAAAGTTGGCAAAATTCGGAGCCGTCTTTGAATTAAAAGAGTACGCTAAAGCACTGGTTCCTAGAATTTATCATAGTTTTGAAACTACAGATCAATCAGATGCAACATTTATTGATTATCTATTCTCGTCTAAACTCCCGGATCGCCAATTAGGAAGGCTAGTTACTTCAGGAGCACGAATGGATGGATTATTAAATATTAACAAGTCCGCCTTCTTTGGAATTTCAATTAATATCCCATCAATATCTGAGCAACACAAGATTGGACAGCTATTTCAAAAATTCGACAATCTTATCATTGCAAACCAACATAAACTCGATCATCTTAAAAAATTAAAGAAAGCCTATCTGCAACAGATGTTTATTTGATTAAGAGCACAAGCACTTTAAAAGATAGCGTGCTTGTGCTCTTGGTATTTAATCACAGCAAAGTGTGCTGCTACAGTCCGGATAAAAAATGGGCAGGAAAACCCTCACTCATCTCTTAAGTTAGTAGTCGGAAAACTTAATCTATTTTTTATTCGATCCTCAGCTATCCCGAACACCTGATCATCTTCCCGTTTGTTGGTGGCAATGATCTGCACAACCTGTATCTGCCTGCCAATTAATCGAAAAACAATCCGAATGCCGATATGTCTGAGTTTTATTTCCTTACACTGATAAAGATTGCCGGATAATGGTTTTCCTATTTCATCTGCCCTGTATTCTAATCGTCGATAAGCCTTCTGAATGATTATGCGCACAGAACCGTCAAGATTATAGAATTCTTTTTCCGCCTGTGCATTGATATACTCGATCTTGAACCTAGCCATTATTAGTCCTCAAACAACTCGCTGTCAGGAATATCATTCGGATCCATCTTTTGATAGGCTTCATATTCTTTTTTAGACATACTGTCTTTTAACGGGATTGACTTCGTCTTACCAGAATCTGTGTCTTCAATACGCCTAAGCACTTCCTGGTAAAACAGGTCATCTTCTAATTTGTGCAGCCGGACAATCAGATCTTCATACTGATGATAGTCCAGTATGACTGATTCGATTTTATTATTTTCGGAAATGAACTGCGGAGCCTGTTTTGCTTTTCTGCGAACAGTTCCCAGGGTTTTGGAAGCGATGGAAGCCGGAACAATCTGATCCTCACTGAACTTTGGCTTGATCATTGTTGAACCCTCCATTTTTGCTCTCATCTTCCCTTATTATTTGCTTTTCATATGAATTATACACATGAACGAGTGAAATGTTAAGTAATAAATCACTCTAAAAACGGAGTAATCAAAAGCCCACCATGATGGATAAATGCAAATGTTGTAAGGAATTAAATGCATTCGCTTTTTCCATTTTCAAGTTTTAGTTAAAAGCACAGGTACACATAAAAGTATGTATCTGTGCTTTTTCTGTTATATCAATGAAGTAAGGTAACGCATAATTTTGTCGTTGTCCTGGCTCTCCAGTTCTTGAATAATGTGTAAATAAGTATTCTGTGTAGTGCTCATGTTGGCATGTCCCAAACGTCTTGCCACAGAGGCAACGGATACGCCGGCATAGAGTAAAAGCGATGCGTGGGTATGGCGTAAGCCATGGATACTGATGATCGGAATTTTTGCACGTTTGCATAACCTTTCGAGATAGTCGTTGGCTGTTTCATTATAAACCCGTTGTCCCTCTCGTATAAAAATAGGTTGATCTTCTGGTAAATGCCGGATAAGCTGTGAAAACTGCATTGCTGCTTGCCAATCCAGAGGGACTTTTCGCATTGATGAACGATTCTTGGTTGGCGCGAAACCACCTTGTTCGGATTTATAATCCCATGTTTTATTGATGATTAATTGTTGCTTCGAAAAGTCAAAATCTGAGGGCGTAATGCCAAGCGCTTCGCCAAATCGCAGGCCGGTTTTAGCAATTAGTAGAATAAAATAATCCCACGAAACATTTTGATTTAATTCAAGCTTCTCAAGCAGTTGTGTTAATTCACGCTGGTGAAGGAATTTTACTTTGTGTGATCGCTGCACAGTCCCTTTAATCACTGCTTTACGCGTGGGATCACGCTTAATTAAGCTTTCATCAATAGCGTCTAGAATGGCTGCCTTCAAATGATGGTGAAAATCCATCGTGGTCTGCCGCTCATGATTAAGTGCAAAATCATTTAATAACGCCTGATAGGACTGCCGATTTAAATTGGAAAGTTTCAAATCAGGCGCTAGTGCCTTCAGGTGTTTGTGCGACATTTCATACTTTCGATACGTTACATCTCGAACTGCGCCTTGCTTATAAAGCCGCATCCATTCCTGAAAATATGCATGGAAAAACTGATTCTTATGTGCCATCCGCACACCTCCAAATAAAAATAGCGACATAAGCCGCTATTTTAGTATAAAGAAGATGACACAAACGCGGAAACAAGTTTAATCCAAATCACAATCATATGAACATCTGCTGTAAGTAAGCTTTTTTCAGTTCTTGCAATTCTTCTAGTTTACGCTGATGAAGGGTGATGAGGTGGTCTAAACCAGCAAAAAGTCTTCCGATTTGCGACTGCTCCTGCTCTGAAATCGGATAGAATACTGTAGTCTTGGCAAGATTCGTTCTGCTAATCGAAAGCACTTTGATTCCCTGCATTAGCGGTAATAATTGCTGATGATATGAGGGCGAGTTCATATAGTATCCCAAATAGCAAGGTTGCATTTTCACTTTTGGTCTGCAAGCGATAGTATGCAGTCCCGATACCACGGGAATGTTGGAAATTCCTGCTATTTCAGTAGCTTTCCCGACTGTTTCATCTTCGGCAGCGTCGGCTATTAAAATATCTCCTTCTTGGAGAAGTTGGCTCCGATAATCAAAAATTTCTCCCCCTGTTATGAAAGGAATCTCATCTCTTCTACAATCTGTCACAGCCCCATATTTGATGAGAATGTCCCCATAGTGAACGTTTTTAATCTTACCAATTGTATAATTTAAGTTCGCTCTTGAAAGCGTGTTATTGGGTATAGGGGCAAACACCGCATCGAGCCTCCGCTGTTCCCACGCATTAGTGAATCCAGCAAATCTCAGTTTTGGCTTATTTTCATCTTTTGAGGGAAACATTTCAGAAAGGTAAGCAGATTTTAGTGCTTTGGTCTTTTTCAATTTCCGTTGATTTGCAGCGATAAGGCTGTCAAGCTTCTCGAAGAAGGTGCCTATTTTGGCCTGTTCATCTTTTAAAGGCGTGATATTAATAGGCGTCTTTTTACCACGTTCAATGGTGTAATGAGAAATTGTCCCAATATGTGCCGTCTTCTTAATATAGTCTTGAACTAGGTCACTTATGAACGAATAAAACAAAAAATTACCGTTAAGTGCGCCTTTATTTTTAAACCAAATTAGATCAGCATCTTTGAAATATAGTGGTTTATCGGTCTTTACAAGCATAGGAACACCGATAGACCCACCACCAGTGACCAACAAGTCTCCTATTCTCAACTTACCACTTTGTGCAACCAGCACATCATAATGTTCTTGAGAAATAAAGACCTTTTCATTTTCTTTATGATTGAAAGCTGCTACGACATCGCTAGAGCGTAAAAATGGAACTCCAGATTCTGTCCATTCTGAGCGATGTACTCGCTTAGCAGATGAAACTTCCATCAATTCTCCCAACTCACGCTGCTCCCAAGCGTTCGTAAAGCCTTTAAAACGGAGTTTTGGATAGTTTTTCTTCGGCATGTTTACTTCTCCGTCCCCTTGTCTGTTTCGACTAATTGAGCCTCCATGGCAGCGAATTCTTTCTCTAGTTTGGCAATTTCCGTGTCAATGTCGGCTATGTCTGCCTTCACTTGCGCCAAGTCAATCGGTTCTTCTTCTTCAAATGTATCGACGTAACGCGGAATGTTCAAATTGAATTCATTTTCCTTGATTTCATCCAATGTGGCCACGTGTGCATATTTTTCAATATCTATACGGTTTTTGTAGGCTTCGACAATCTTGCTAATATCTTCATCGCGCAGGATATTCTGTTTCTTTCCTTTTTCAAAATCCTTACTGGCATCGATAAAAAAGATATCCTTAGTTTTGCGGCTTTTCTTGAATACTAGAACCGTTGTCGGAATACCTGTTGAATAAAACAGACCTGCCGGCAGGCCGACTACGGCGTCTAGCTGATTTTTTTCGATAATCGTTTTTCGTATCTTGCCCTCGGCCGCACCGCGGAACAGAACACCGTGCGGCAGGACAATGGCCATTGTCCCGTTATCGTTCAAATGGTAAATGCCGTGTAAGACAAAAGCAAAATCAGCTTTACTAGCCGGAGCCAATGCGCCATAATCCTTGAAACGCGGATCCTTGAGCTTTTTAGGATTATTATCCCACTTCATTGAATAGGGCGGATTCGCAACAACAGCGTCAAAGCTGCGCGGATGATCAACACCATGTGCATCCGTTCCGTCCGGCCAGTCTTCTTCTAATGTATCCGCGTTACTCAAAGTCATATTCTGATAATCAATCCCATGCATCATCAGGTTCATTCTTGCGAGATTATAAGTCGTCGTATTTAATTCTTGTCCGTGAAAACGGACCTTACCCGGCTTCTCTCCATGCGGCAGTTCACTCTTGACTGTCAGCAATAGCGAACCCGAGCCCATGGTTGGATCATATACGGTAAAGGGCTCGTCATCATCCGGCGCGCCCAGGGCTACGAGTTTAGCCAATACTTTAGAAACCTGGTGCGGCGTATAGAATTCACCGGCCTTTTTACCGGAATTACCGGCAAATTGAGCGATTAGATATTCATAAACGTCACCCAGGATGTCGTGCCCCGCTTCATCGTTATAGTCAAAACGGTCTACTAATTCAACGATACCGCTCAGAGCCTTTGCACGAGCCGTTGTGCTGTTCCCGAGACGCGTATTGCCGAGATTGACATCGGTAAAAATTTCACGAAAGTCATTCTCGGCACGAACGTTGATCACAGCATTCCTGTTGAAATCATCAAACATATCCTGAAAATCAGAAGGAGCAATTTTATCATTATGTACTTTTTCAACAATAGTTGCCCAAGTGTTCTCCGGTGAAATTGCGTAGCCCAGGACACCGGCGATATCTTCCAGATAATCTTGCAAATCTTCTCCGGCCGCTTCCGAACGATAGGCGTCATTGACAGTCTGCCCGTCCTCAGGTGACAGGATATCTTCTGACACTAAATAGGTTTCCTGGTGTTCGGACAGATAGCGGTAAAACATAAATCCTAGAATATAGTTGCGGAACTCGCTGGCATCCATGTTTCCCCGCAGTTTATTGGCCATCGACCACAATTCACTCGTAATATCACGTGCTCTATCAGCTGTACCCATACTTACCTTCTCCTAGTGTAAAAAATCTAGAAGTCTTCCAATTAGTTATAGACTTCCAATTATTTAGTATATACTATCTGATAATCTGTAAAGAGATTTAGCCAAAAATTTAGTTGGCATACTACCGGACTCGCTGTTCGCATTTCTCCGAAAAGAAGTGTTAAAGAAGTACCCCAAGGTCATAAAGTGACGCTGAGGCACCCCGGTTTGGTCAATATTAAAGAAACTTTTCTGCTCATCAAGGCCTCTTAGTATTTTTTCTTGATTTTATCGGCGAACGTTGTAAATGCATGACGCAATTCATTGCGGTATTTGACTTTGCTTAAATGATGCACCTCATCAAGCTCCGCATCTTCCTGATAAAATGCCTGCCCTTCCCGGATGATCGTATTGAGCTCTCCGGTCTGGTTTAAATCATCAGCCCCCTGTGTGTGCTTATCAATCAGTTCATTTATTAACTGAGTATTCTTAATGTCGACAAGCCCCCATTGCCGTTTAAATCCTAATATTTCAGCACGTTCATGACGGGCCGTATTACTACGGATCAGCTGTTTGACATGGGACACCTGAACGGGATATTCAGAAACCTCTGCTGAGCCGTCAACCAAGGCGCTTGTTGTTGCCTTAATCTGTTGCGCGTATTTTTGATCCTCCAATTGATCGGCCAGCTTATCAACTTCTTGGCGCGTTGACTGAGCGCCTACAAGATCATTGATATGTACCTGATTAGCCAGTTGGGCAATGAGCTCCTCAAGATAGTCGTAATTGACTTCAACGTCTTTCACGTGCTCCATGCGAAGCGTTAGGTCTTCAATATCGAGATGGCGTTTCTTCGCGATATGCTCCTTCAACTCGTTGGCAAAAGTGGTTGTCAGTTTAATTTCATCATCACCGCTTATGCCCAGTTCTTGTAATAAGGCTTCCGGATTCTGATCATCATACCGGTCATCCTGCTTTAATTTAGCCATCGTCCGGTTATAATGATGCAATAGTTCATACATACGTTCTTGTTGGGATTCACTGCGCGGCAGATTTTCAAAACCATTAGATAAATCATTTAAATCTGAAACTATTTGTTTCATTTCCGACATCAATTCATCAAAAGGTTTTTCCAGAATACCGTCACCGTCATCAATATCCAGTTCTGTCTGAACGTTGGCTGAATTTCGATTGGCATATTTGGCCAGCGCCTCTTTCATCAGCTTTTCCGAATTTTGGGGCCAGCGATAGTTTACAATTCGGCCAAACGGCTTATCTTGCATGTTCTGAACACGATTGGTTCGCGAATAAGCCTGAATTAAAGCAGCGCCTTTAAGTGTTCGATCCACATACAATGTGTTTAATTCCGGAGCATTAAACCCTGTCAATAATTGATCCACAACAATGACCAGATCTAGGTAACGACCGTCGTCAGCCGTTTTGTTTAAACGCGAGACTACACTTTCGGTATATTCCTTAACCTGGCGATCATCAAAATGACTGCCAAATGTTTCATTATAATCCTGCATCGCGCGGTGCAGCGATTCATTCGTTTCCAGCTGATGATCCCCATTCGAAGTATCCTGACTAAATGTGATCCCAATCTTTAGCGGACGTTCCGTGGCTGCGTTCTGCTTTTTAAATTCATCGTAATACATCATCGCCATCGGCGTTGAGGCTTTACCGCCGCCGACATGTGTTGTAAACAACGCATTGTATTTATAATTATTGGAACGTTTCTTCCAATTTTTCAGTACATCCGCAACGACCAGACTGACGTGTTTCGGATTCATATCATAGACACTCGGCACGATGGTGTCGTCCATATCTTCCGGCGCCAAATGCGCAATGCGCGCCTGGATTTCTTCATCATTCCATTGCGGATAACGGTATTGAAAATATTGAGGCAGATAGTCTTGGCGCATGACCTCATCGGATAAAGTCGTTTCAAAATCAACTTTAAAACCTAACACATTGCGATCGGCAATCGCATCGCGAATGGTATACGCATGCAGTAAATCTCCGAAAATTTGCCGGGTAGTCGGACCATTGTTCGTATCAAAGACCGGAGTCCCCGTATAGCCAATCCATGCGGATTTGGGAAAGGCTTCTTTAATACGCTTTAACATGTCACCAGACGTCGAACGATGGGCTTCGTCGACTATAAAAACGACATTCTTATCTAATTTTGGGAAGCTTTCACGGCGAACCAGGCCGTCCATTTTCTGAGTCGATGTGACAATAATGCCGGATTTCTTGGATTTCAGTTTTTGTGCCAAGACTCTCTTATTAGCGGTTTCGTCAACAACGCCGTTTTTGCCGTCTTCACCGGAATCAGGATCATAAGCCTTGTACTCATCGACTGTTTGATTCGTCAGCGCAATACGATCCACTAAGAATACGACTTTATCAACATTAGGCAGACGCGATGCCAGCCAGGCGGCTTTAAAGGAACTAATCGTTTTACCTGAACCTGTTGTATGCCAAATATAGCCGACTTCCTTAGCGTCCATACCAAATTGATGTTCGCGCAATTTTTGAATGACACGACGTGTCGCATATACCTGATAAGGTCGCATCACCTTAATCATTTGCCGATTCTTGGTACCGTCCAGAATCATGTAATTCGTCGCCATCCGGTGCGCCATAGGAATGGACAACATCTTATTAGCAAACTCTCGCCAATCACGAACGGGAACGTTATCCTCTTCTCGTTGCCATCGGAAGGCAAAATCCGTATTAAACCGGTCGGCCGTTGTATTTGCCATGTAACGTGCATCGTGCGGTGTTATCGCGACTAAAATTTGGACAGTCGAAAAAATATCAGTATATTGTTTTTCCTGAATATACTGGTGCATCTGATTTAGGGCCTCTTTGGCGTCATGACCATCGGCTTTTTCTTCAATTTGGATAATCGGTAAACCATTAATCAGTAAAGTGACGTCAAAACGCCGTTCCTTCTTCCCTGATACGACAGCCGGACGCTTAATTTGTGTTACGATTTGATAAACCGTATTTCCGGCACCGATTTGATCTTGATCAAATACTGTCAAGAAAACGTGCCGTCCGTCATCCAGATCCACTTCGATTTGCGAAACGCCGTTCAAACCGTATAGAAATTGACCGGCCTGATAGGGCGTCATTAAACTGATAATCTCGGACTTAACCTGACCAAATTCCGTTTCAGATAACGGTTGATTTAGTTTGTCAGGGTTATTTTTTTCAAGAATTTGTTTAAAGTTAATCCATAACTGTGCAGTCGTTTTTATTTCAGGAGTAAAACGCCACTGTTTCGTACCGCCCAGGTTAGCGAGATGTTCTACTAACTTACTTTCAAAGACTTGTTCGTTATGTTCCGCTGACATTTTTTCTCTCCATATTATTTGTTTTGAATAATAATTACTTACTTTAATTGTAAATGATAGGCGGATCATTTTCAGCACTAAAATTACAGAAAATTACTATTTAAAGAATAAGCCCCTTGGCATAAAATCTGATATTTTCAGTTATAAAGATTCAAACAGACGATATTCGAAAGAAAATATCGCCTTTCCACATTGGTTCTTCGGTCGTCGGTAAGTTTATCGATCGTCATACACGATTTTTCGGTCGTAATGCACGGCTTATCGGTCGTCACGGCAAGTTTTTCGGCCGGCGTGCATGGGTTATCGGTCGACATGCATGGTTTACCGGCCTGCCCATCCGGCCGATCGCGCTGAAAGCGCCGGCGGCCTTGAAAGCGGGGATCACGTCCAGCACGCCGAAGACGCCTTCCGTGACCCGCTCTTCCGTGCTCAGTTTCCGCCCGGAGATCAGGCTCGTCCCGGTGGCCGCATCGGCCAGCTGCATCGCCCCATAGGCGGCACCCGCAGCAATTCCGGCCGGCGGGCAGGCGATCGTCAGGATGACAACCGCCGCTCCGATGCCGAGGTTCACCCAGAACTCCCGGTCCATCTGTTTGTCTTTGATCGACCGGTAGTCGAAGCCGCGGCTGTACTGGATCCCTTCCTTGTACTGGTCGAAGGTCACGCTGTTGGCCTGTTTCCCGGCCGGCGGCCCGGTAGGCTTCGTATTCCTTTCTCAGCGCAGCCATCAGGCGGCTGTTGTTAAAGAGATCATCGAATGTGAGCGTCTATTTCGTCACCTGCACATAGGCAGCGACGGAGGCAAGCGGGCCGGCCGCCTGGCATTCTTTGACGTTCAGCGTGTTTGGGGTGTGATACCGGTGATCGACAGCTGCAATATTTCCGCGGTAGACGCGTCCATTTGTTTGTAAAAGGGAGCGTCAATCTGGCGGTTGACCGCATGAGGGGGACATTGAGCACGTCTTTAAGGCAAGTCAAACTCTTTCGCAGGCTTCAAAAAGAGTTTTAGAACTGGTTGTATGCTCTCTTGAATAGTGTAGGCACTAAATAATAGACACCTTCTCATGATTATGGGGTCAGAAGATAATTGCCTCTATCAATTCATCAGGAGAGTAACCCATGATAAGAGCGGAGCGACAATCCATCTGGAAAAAATGAATGAATGATTTCGAATCGAGTGGGCTAACGGGTGTCCAGTGATGCACGGATCAGGAGATTCCCCTAAGTGAATTGGCTGCACTAGTTGCTTTCCATGCGGCATTCTGCGCATTCAAACGCTCAATGGATAACCGATGATGTGAAAAATCAGGAAATGAATGTTCTATTCATTCACTTGGACCCGTCGAAAATTGAACCTTATGCCGGATTCGACCCGGATCTGTTCATGGACGCCATCCGTGCTTTGTGCCTTGTGATTTGGAAATCCGCGATCGAAACCGTCTCGTCTATCTGCCTAAGGGAAGATACGGATAATGACCATTATCTTTTCAAGGCTCATCTTCTTAGTACAACACGACCGTTGCAATTCAGGGAAACGGATATTGGGTACCCAGTTCCACGAGTTTTGTGACCAAATATGCGAACTGGATTAGGCTGCTTGCACTGACTCAATTTGCAGATCTTCTTCAGAATGCTTTATCAGGAACAAAAAAAGAGATCAGAAAATAGGTCACACGCTAACTCCGCCAGTGGATTTCAGGATTACCCACTATGTCAAATCCACCCGCCTGAACTGAGCTTTCGACAGTTAAGAATAATCCAAACATAATTAGTATCTATATCTTATTGAAATACACACATTACCACTCTTAGGGTCAACATATGATGTTACCTTACCCCATTGTAAATTGTATATTACCTCATTATCTCTAATAATGTCTGGAAAACCTAATAATTTCTTTAACCAATTATCATGACTATCTTTTTTTAATTTAACCTTATAATTTGACCAATTAGCATAACTATTACTTAAATTTTCGGCTGCATTTTCAAGTTCTACATATTGAATATTCTCTTTTTCAAACCCTACTATTATCCAAAATTCTATATCATAAATGCTATATTTTTTACTAAATATGAATAGATCTTCATTGCTATTATATGGCATTAAATCATCTTTAAAATAGTTAATAAATGAATTTTTATTTAATTGCTTATCAATACTTATATTATTTACAGGCAATTTTTCTTCTATTCTATTCAATGCACTTTCTCCTTTCCTTAAAATCCTCTTCCACCTAATGCTTTGATTTTTTCAATAATTTTTTTATACTCACTAAATGGCATTTCTGTATTAGTCAACTTTATTTCTGTCTCAGACAATCTTTTTAAGTACTTATTATGAATCAGTTCTTTTAAATCTGGCATAAAAATCTGTTCTAATCCACCTCCCCCAAACTGGGTATTATTTTTCGCTATCCCATTGGCACCAGTAATATCCACCTTTAATTCATAACCAACCATCTTATCCCTAAATACAGCATTAGACATTCCTTTCCCCCAATAGGGTTTAACCTGCAAGCCTTCAAATACTTTATGTGCATCAACCCCAACATTATCTAAAACTTCTTTGGTTGTAAAATATCCTGTAGGAAATGGCTCGCCAGCATATAAAACACTGCCTTTTGGATATATTTTATCAGTACAAGCATCTATCCCAAAATATGGATCTCCGCCCTGCCATTCTGCAGCTTTTTTTGATGGACTATAATCCTCTAACATCCTACGTAACTTAGGAGTATTAATTCTTTGATGTAACTCTTCTGAACTAAGCTTACCAAATTTATTTCTTAAATAATCGATTCTACCTATTTCGGAATCACTTTCTTTAATACCACTGCCCATGTCCTTGGTTATACTACTTATATTTTTGGAAGAGATGTATTGAACTGGCTGTTTAATGTTTCTTAGATTATCGACGAAGCTCTCTCCGTCGCCTGCGCTTCAACCCCCGAAGCCCCCGTAAACTCCGGTTGCAGGCCGCTCAGGGAAAGCTGGTCTCCCGCGTTGGCCGCGGCTTGTTTCAAGCAGTCTATCCCTGCACAGCTGATCTGTTTCAGCTGGATCAGCCGCCTTCCGGACGCCCGGCCCATCGTTTTCGTTAGATCGCCCAGGGTCGTCACGCTCTTTGTGCCTATCCGGCCGATTGCGCTGAAAGCGCCGGCGGCCTTGAAAGCGGGGATCACGTCCAGCACGCCGAAGACGCCTTCCGTGACCCGCTCTTCCGTGCTCAGCTTCCGCCCGGAGATCAGGCTCGTCCC
>NZ_JAUUBW010000010.1:0-97878 GCF_036598985.1 Sporolactobacillus sp. KGMB 08714 | reverse complement strand
GCTCTTCGGCGCCGATGGTAGTGGGGGGCTGTCCCCCCGTGAGAGTAGGTCGCTGCCAGGCAAAAATGAACAAACAGAAAGAGAGAGGCACTTCTCGGTTAGTGAGAAGCACCTCTCTTTTTGTTAGCGTACAAAGCATTGAGTGCTGCGGACGGCGATAAAGAAGGCGTCCTCCGCAGCACGTTTTTCTATCTGCGGTTTTGCAGTGTGAATGCATATTGCGCAGCTGCAGTCACCCGCACTGGACACATCCACTGTTCACCCAATCTTGAAAGATAAAAAAACGGCTGTTTTAGAAGAAAGTGAGAGTAGCTGTAGGAAATATCTGTATGGTGACTTTGAGAGTTAAGCACCCCGCTCAATCATTCAGCTGCCGTCATGGCGGTTAAAAAAGCTGGATCCGGTCATTTCCGACAGTCTGATCTATTTCAATCTCCGCATGATTTCAGTTGAGTAGGATTCATGTTTATAGTTTTTAGACGTTGCACAGAGCATAAATAAAAGGGTACATATTTTTTAAAAGAGTCTTGCTTTGGTACGGTCTCCTCTATTATCGGGACAGATCTCTGAAAAGTTTGATAGTAAGGATAAAGCGTGCGTCCGCGCTGTAATTTTTTGATAATCTCTATAAAGGTCAGGGGGTTGATATCTTTTTTAATGTGTATAAAATGTGATAATGTGGGTATTGGGTGTTAAACTTGTTACATATTCATGTTTGCGGGATTTTCGGATTTAATGGCTATCCCCTAAGCCGCGAACAGGCCCGGGATCGATAAAAGGGTTGGAGAAAAATAGGGTTGCGTAGTTGCAGCAGAAGGAGAAGGGGATCATTTTGAGAGTATCGCTTTTTACTACTTGTCTGGGCGAACTTTTTTACGTCGATGTACTTAAGGACGTGACGGAGGTTCTTGAGCGGTTAGGTTGCGAAGTAGATGTTCCGGACAGCCAGGTCTGCTGCGGACAGCCGGCATATAACAGCGGTTACAAGGCCGATACCGCCGGGCCGGCAAAACAAATGATCCGGGCATTTGAGCATGCGGATTACGTCGTATGCCCGTCGGGTTCGTGTGCCGCTATGTTTCATGAATATCCGCAATTCTTTAAGAATGAGCCGGAATGGCATGATAAGGCGGAAAAAATAGCTGAAAAAACGTATGAATTCACTCAATTTATTGTCCGTGTGCTCGGAGTTGTCGATGTGGGAGCCGAGTATCACGCAAGAGCAACCCTTCATACATCGTGCCACATGACCCGGCTTCTCGGAGAACGGGAATCGCACGATGCATTGCTTCGCCATGTAAAAGGGCTCGAATTGGTCAATCTGCCGAACAATTATGATTGCTGCGGTTTCGGAGGAACTTTTTCCGTAAAAATGGCACCGATATCCGAACAGATGGTTGATGAAAAAATCCGTCATATCGAGGAAACCGGAGCGGAAGTTGTGATCGGGGCCGACGCCAGCTGTCTGATGAATATCGGCGGACGGATCAGCCGGGAAGGCAAGAAAATTAAAGTCATGCATATTGCACAAATTTTGAACAGTCGGAGTGAGGAGGGGGGAGAAAAACCATGCCGATGAAAATCGGAAATCGACCGTTTTTTGAATCCGTCGATCAGGCGATTCATAATTCTTTTATGGTCAACGCAGTTTCTTCCGCTCAGGACGGGCTCCGTAACAAGAAGCTTCAGGCGACGGTCGGAGATAAAACACTTGGCGACTGGGAAGACTGGCGGAAGGCCGGCGAGGAGATACGCGCCCATACGCTGAATCATCTGGATTTCTATCTCAAACAATTGAGCGACAATTTTGCGGCAAGAGGCGGTCACGTTTTCTTTGCGGAAACTGCGGAAGAAGCGCGTGAATATATAAAAAAGATCGTCAGACTGAAAAATGCTAAGCACATCGTCAAATCAAAATCCATGGTCACGGAGGAGATCAGTCTTAATGATGCACTGGAAGCGGAAGGCTGCGATGTTCTGGAAACCGATCTGGCGGAATTCATTTTGCAGGTCGATCAGGACAGGCCGTCACATATTGTTGTTCCGTCCGTGCATAAAAACCGGCGGCAGATCCGTGACGCATTTCGCAAACTGGGATATACAGGCACAGACGATCCGAAAGAACTGGCCGGGTTTGCGCGAAAAACACTGCGAAGCAAGTTTCTGAATGCGGAGGTCGGCATAACCGGCTGCAATTTTGCCGTCGCTGATACGGGGAGTCTCTGTCTTGTGACCAATGAAGGCAATGCCAATATGGTGACCACATTCCCGCAGACACAGATTACGGTGATGGGCATGGAACGGCTGGTGCCCACCCGGAAGGAACTGGATATACTGGTCACCCTGCTTTGCCGCAGTTCCGTCGGTCAGCGTCTGCCGACCTATGTGACGGATATTACGCCCGGAGATCAGACCGAGACGGTGGATAGTCCGAAAGATTATCATTTGGTGATCGTGAACGCAGGCCGTTCGAATGCACTCGGCACGGATTTTCAGGCGGTGCTGCACTGCATTCGCTGTGCGGCTTGTATTAACGTCTGTCCGGTCTATCGCCATATCGGCGGTCACGCCTACGGGTCAATCTACCCCGGGCCGATCGGAGCCGTCCTTTCTCCTATCTTAGGCGGCTATAAAGAGTACGGAATGCTTCCTTATGCCTCCAGTCTGTGCGCGGCCTGTACCGAGGCCTGTCCGGTCAGGATTCCGCTTCATGAATTGCTGATCAAACATCGGCAGAAATACGTGGAAAGCGAAGGCAAGCCGCCGATAAGCGAAAAAATGGCGATGAAGGGATTCGGAATCGCGGCGAAGTCGCCGTTCATCTATAAGGCGGGCATGAAAACGGCTCCGATTATGCTTAAACCAATCGTTCATGACGGTGAAATCAGCAAAGGTCCCGGCCCGATGAAACCGTGGACCGGCGGCCGTAATTTACCGGCTCCGAGCCGTGAAAATTTCCGGAAATGGTTTAAGGACCACCAAACAGCCAGGCTCCTGCAGAAATCAGCAAAGGATAAAGGAACAGGTGAACGTTCATGAAAGGAACGATTGAGAATCGCGACGCATTTCTGCGTCATATTGCGGACAGGCTCCATCACACAACAGGCGAAAGGGCTGTCACACCGGAGTGGGCACATCAGCCGCAATGGGACGTTTATAAGGGCTATTCGAAGGATCAGCTCATATCCGTGATGAAAAAGGCATGCGAATCGATTCATACGAAAATTTATGAAACGGACTCGGCTCATTTGCCGGAGTCTCTGGAAAAAGCGATCGAAGATTATGGTTCCAGCTCCGTCGTTGCCACTCATGATGACCGGTTTTCCCAGTTCGGTCTTGAAGATGTGATGAAAAAAAATCATGTTCATATTTGGGATGTTTCAGAAGGGCGGCGGAATATCGAGATCGCTGCTCAGGCGAATATCGGCCTGTCCATTTGTGATGTGATGCTGGCGGAATCGGCAACCGCCGGCCTATTTAACGATAAGGACAAGGCCAGAAGCGTCAGCCTTCTTCCGATCACTTCCATTGTGATTGTTCCAGGAAGTCTGATTGTGCCCCGGATTACGCAGGCGATGCAGATGGTTGAGGAAAGAGTGAGAGACGGTGAAGAGATCTCGACTTATATCAATTTCATTTCGGGACCGAGCAACAGCGCGGACATTGAAATGAGGCTTGTTGTCGGCGTTCACGGGCCGGTCAAAGTTGCCTATATTGTCGTCGAAGATCTTTAATCGTGTCTGGAGAGAGGCAGTTCCGGCCGGAACTGCCTCTCTTTCAGGAAAGACGGCGCGTGAAACTTTCTACAAAACGGGTGATAAGTCTGTTATAGTTGAGTCAATGCGAAAATGTGTCGAAAAAGCAGGGAACCGTACTTTGATAAGGGGTGTGTCAATGAGAATTGCTTATTTAGGGCCAAGCGGGACATTTTCAGAGGAAGCGGCCATACGTTTATTCAGTGATACGGACACGCTTCTGCCGCAGGAATCGATGGACGATGTGCTGCAGGCTGTAAGCAGCGCGGCCGTTGACAAGGGCGTGGTGCCGATCGAAAATTCAATCGCCGGAACGATTGATACAAGCATTGACGGTTTGCTTACTTACCGTTTGTTCATCGAAGCGGACGTCATTTTTCCCATTTCGCTTTATCTTTTCGGCACGGAGAATTGCGGCCTCGACACTATTCAGCACGTCGTGTCGATTACACCGGCCCTCGAACAGTGCCGTGCCTTGATCAGAGATAAAAGCTGGGTGTGCGATCGAGTGGGGAGTACGGCTGCCGCCGCCAAGGCGGTTAGGGAACGTAACCAACCCGAATGGGCCGCCATCGCGTCAAAATGCGCGGCAGACATTTACGGGCTGAAGTTAATTGCATCGGATATTCAGGACAGCAAAAGGAATCACACGCGGTTCATCGTCATCAGCCGCAGCAGCCGTCTTGATCCGCATCAGGAAAAAACGATGCTTCTTGTGACGCCGGCGCGGGAACATGTCGGGATGCTTGCTTCCATACTTAATGTTTTTGCCGCACTTTCGATCAATTTATCATGGATCGAGTCGCGGCCGACGGGAGAGAAGCTGGGGGAGTACCGCTTTTTTATTGAAACGGAAGCGGGATACGGAAGCGATCCGATGAGCAAAGCGATCAATATTCTCCGCATGTTTGGACACCAGGTTGCCATATTGGGCAGCTACAGCACAATAACTCTTTGATTCCGCTGTTATCTTATCACGCTTTTTGTATAGTTATTATTTTTTACGGAATTTTATGAAAATGAAACATAAAAAAACGGGCAGGTTCATTGACGAATCTGCCCGCTGCCTTTCACAATATATTTAATGGTTGTCAGCGCAGGCAGCCCCATCGGCCCGCGTGCATGGAGCTTCTGCGTGCTGATGCCGATTTCTGCGCCGAAGCCGAACTCTTCACCGTCGGTAAATCGGGTCGATGCATTGTGATAAAGCGTCGACGCATCCACATATTGAAAAAACCGTTGAACATGATCCGGCGATTCGGAAACAATGGCCTCCGAATGTTTCGTTCCGAACCGATTAATGTGAGTAATGGCTTCATCCACGTTTTTGACAGCTTTTACAGCTACGATCTTATCGAGGTATTCTGTTGACCAGTCATTCTCACTTGCCAAAGGAAGATCCGGGTATTGAGACGCCAGAGAAGGATCTATGCGGCATTCGACCCCCGCGTTCCGCAGCGCCTCGATCAGCAGGCTGCCATAGCCTGCCATCCATTTTTGATGCACAATAATCGTTTCTATCGCATTGCAGACGGACGGCCGCTGCGTTTTCGCATTGAGCGCAATCGTAATCGCCATGTTCGGATCGGCGCTTTCATCAATAAACAGGTGGCAATTGCCGGCCCCGGTTTCAAGAACGGGAATCGTCGACCGGCTGACGACCGTCTGGATCATTTTTTTACTGCCGCGCGGGATCAGCACATCGATCAGTCCGTGCAGCCTGAAAAAACGATCGGCTGTCTCATGACGGACGTCTTCAAGCAGCTGGACGCTGTCTTCGGGAAGATCCGTCTCGATCAGAGCATGCCGGATCACTGAAACAAGAGCTTTGTTGGATTCAAGAGCGGATGCACTGCCCCGCAGATAGACGGCATTTCCTGTTTTCAGGCAGAGCCCGGCCGCGTCGGCAGTTACATTAGGCCGTGCTTCATAAACCATACCGACGACTCCGAGAGGCACGCGTATTTTTTGAATGTGCAGACCGTTCGGCCGATCCCATTCATCGATACAGTCGCCGATCGGGTCATGAAGCCCGGCAAGATGATCAAGTGCGTCCGCCATAGACTCGATCCGCTCTTTATTCAGAAAGAGCCGGTCAAGCAGCGAATCTGACATGCCGCTTTCTTTTGCCCGCTCGACGTCCTCTCTGTTTGCCGCAAGAATGATCGGGCAGTTATCGCGAATTTCGGCGGAAATAGTGTGCAATGCCCGATTTTTTTGCTCCGTTGCCTTCACGGCAAGTATTCCTGAAGCCCGTCTGGCTTTTTCGGCTTTAAGCAGCAGCTCATCCTTTTCAATTATCTGACTCATTATCTATCTCTTCCTTTCTGTCGTATTGCAGCTGTCCACGGGACCCAGTTATCGCGATGAACGACTTCCGGCCGATCGCTGTGAACCAGGTTCATCGCCCGGCTGCTCGGCATGCGTTTTATTTCATTTAATTGATCGGCCGAATAATTGACCTGTCCCTTGCCAAGAATATGATGATGCCGATCGACCACCTGAATCACCTCTCCGGAAAGAAAATGCCCGCTGATCTGTCTGACGCCGGCGGGGAGCAGGCTCTTTCCATCGTCCATCAGGGCGCGGGCGGCACCGTCGTCAATCTCAATTTTTCCGGAAACCGGAGAGTGGAGAGCGATCCATTGTTCGGAAATATTAAGCGACGGCTTCAGCCTTGCGGAACCGATGTAGCTGCCGTTCCCGTTTCCTTTAATAATCTGCACCAGTTTGTCGGCGCCGCTTCCTTTTCCGATAAACGTCCGGACCCCAAGCGATAGAGCGGTTTTAGCGGCCATAATTTTTGATTTCATACCGCCTGTGCCGACCTTCGATCCTGAGATGCCGCTGATCTCGCGCAGAAGCTCATCGGGCAGCTCTGCCAGAAAATCATAGCGTCTGGCATCGGGATACTTATGCGGATTTTTATTATAAAGCCCGTTGACGTCCGTGAGAATAGCGAGAAAATCGGCATGAATCAGTCCGCTGACTAACGCGGAAAGCATGTCGTTGTCGCCGAACGTCAGCTCCTCCAGGGAGATCGAATCGTTTTCGTTAATAATCGGAATCACGGACCGTTTCAATAATTCGGAAAGTGTTGAGGCGGCGTGGCTCATTTGTTCCCGCCGCTCGAAATCCTGGCGGGCAAGAAGCAGCTGGGCAACCGTCATTCCGTGCCTGCGGAAAGCCTCGGCATAATGATTCAGCAGCATCACCTGTCCGACCGCTGCTGCCGCCTGCTTGCCGGCGATTGTGACCGGCCGTGCGGGGTAGCCGAGTTGCTGGTAGCCGGCTGCTACGGCTCCCGAAGAAACAAGAACAATCTCGCGGCCGCTGCTTTTCAGCCGGGCCAGCGCGTCTACATGATCATTGAGTTTTTCCTGATCTAATTTTCCGTGCAGATCAGTCAGCGAGCTGCTGCCGATTTTGACGACAATCCGTTTCGCTTCCATCATCCAGGTCCTTTCGAATTTAAAAAGCCGCTCTCCGTCCTTTCTAAAAGGACGGGGAGTGGCTTTACCCGCGGTACCACCTTCATTAGCGTGCGCTCTGTTCTGCGCTGCGCTCTCTCAGACCTCCGTAACGTGAGGAAAACGGTCCGATTATTGGCCGGACAGCTCCGGGGGCAGGTTCGGCAGGAAGAAAGCGGCGGCATCTTTCAGCCAACGGATGCCGTTCTCTTGCGCTCCTTCTTTGCTTACTAATCCCTATCAACGCTCTTTATAAGTGAATAAATTATATTCGAAATCAAGACAGAAGTCAATAGTTTACCTCTTTATGGAAAAGGCGCAAGCATCCGATGCGGCCTGAAATAAGGGGGAGAGGATGCGGCGGAAGCGTTCATCGGCCGTCGCAAAGGGCTTTTCGGTCGTTAGAAGCTGTTTATCGGTCGTTGCGCCGGATCTATCAGCTGTCGCAGGAAATTTATCGGTCGTTGCGGCTGTTTTATCTCGTCAGAAGCAGTTTTTCAACCGCTAAGGGAGTCTTTGTCAGCTTTTCTCCAAAGAAAGCTTAACATGAGCTGTCCCCCGAAGACCGGCTGCTTTCCGTCTAATTTCAGGGTGTCCGTTCGAAAGAAAAATTTTTAATTATCGGCAGGTGTGTGTGATTGAATGAAAATGTGCCGTAAAATCACTTTTTTATATTAGAAGCTGACAGAACATAACTTTATTCCATTATTTATTGTCTCCTGCCGGCCCCGCCGAGTTGTACAATAATAGACAATCATAAATAAGGTTGTAAAATGTATAATGTGTGAGTTATTAATATAATCAGGAAAAGGAGCGTTTCAAATTATGACAGATAACCTGAAACATCAGTCTGCATTTACTTTGCAGATCGGAGACAAAGCGCCGTCATTTACGCTTCCGGCAACCGATGGCAAGACTTATTCACTCGCAGACTTTTCAACAGCGAAGACGCTGGTCGTTTTTTTTACATGCAACCATTGTCCGTTTGTTCTCGGCTCAAACGAAACGACCCGAAAATTGGCCGAAAAATATCGAAGCAGGGGTGTACAGTTTGCTGCCGTCAACTCGAACAGCGAGCATACGCATCCGGCCGATTCTTTTGAACATATGGTCGAACAGATGGACGAGAAGAAATTTCCGTGGCCGTATCTGAGAGATCAGTCGCAGGAGACCGCGAATGCCTATGGTGCGCTGAGGACGCCGCATTTCTTTGTCTTTGATGAAGAGCGTAAACTGGTCTATACCGGCCGCGAGCTGGACAATCCGCGAATACCGGAGAAAGCGACCGTTAATAATCTGGATGCGGCTTTGGCCGAGATAACAAGCGGAAAGGCCGTCTCCATCCCCCTGACCAATCCGGTTGGCTGCAATATTAAATGGGAAGGCAAAGACGCGCACTGGATGCCGGCCGAAGCATGCGATCTTGTTTAATATGATGGGCCTTTTCTTCGAAGCGTCTTCCTTTTTGACAGGGGAAAACGCTTTGTTTCATTTCAGGAAGAAAAAACTTCTCAGCCGGAGATACAGCCGCCGAGCTGAATAAGGATTTACTATTAGGTTCAACTCTTATAACGCGAGGAGATGGCGTGATGAATTCTAAAGAATACGATTTTGATGAAATAATTGAGCGAAAAGGGAGCGCATCGGTCAAATGGGATGAGGCTGATCGGATTTTTCATACGGAAGGTCTGCTTCCGATGTGGGTGGCCGACATGGATTTTCGCGTGCCCGATGAAGTGACCGCTGCACTGAGAAACAGAGTAGATCACGGCATTTATGGCTATTCGCTCCGCTCGGAAAGCTATCTTGCTGCCGTGCAAAGATGGATGAGCGCGCGTCATGGCTGGGAGATTGAAAGGGAATGGATCTGTCACAGCCCCGGCGTGGTCACGGCACTGAATCTGATCGTGGATGGTTTCACTGAACCCGGGGATAAGGTGCTGATTCAGCCGCCGGTCTATCCGCCGTTCAGAAAATCGGCCCGAAATCAGGCACGGGATCTGGTCACAAACCCGCTGGTGTACGATCAGGGAAAATATACAATGGATTTTGCCGATCTGGAGCGAAAAATGTCCGATCCATCGGTCAAAATGATGATTCTATGCTCGCCGCACAATCCGGTCGGCCGCGTCTGGACAAAGGCCGAACTTTCTCAAGTATCCCAGCTTTCTCTTAAACATCACGTTTTGGTCGTTTGTGATGAAATTCATGGCGATCTGGTATTCAGCGGTAAGAAGCAGATCCCTTTTGCAAGCCTGTCCGAGGAAGCGGCAAGCCATTCTATCATCTGTACGGCGCCGAGCAAAACGTTCAATATTGCCGGCCTGCAGATCTCGAATATCATCATCCCCGATCCCGCACTGAGACGGATCTACCTTGACCAGCTGCAGCGCTTCAGTTTGAATGAACCGAACGCTCTGGGTGCCGTTGCGGCGGAAGCTGCCTATCGCGGAGGCGGCGAGTGGCTCGATCAGTGTCTGGATTACATAAAAAGAAACGCTGATTATGTCGCCGATTTTCTGCGGAGCCGCATTCCCGAACTGACGATGGTTCCGCTTGAAGGGACATATCTCGGCTGGATCGACTGCCGGAAACTCGGACTCGACAAGATACATCTGCAGAATCTGATGCTGAAAAAAGCGAAAATTGCCTTCAATCAAGGCTATACATTCGGCGATGAAGGTGGAGGATTTGTCCGTGTCAACCTTGCCTGTCCGCGCTCTTTGATTAAACAGGCGATGGGCCGGATGCTGCAGGCAATTCAAAATCTTTAAGGCTGACAGAAAAGTATTTTTCACAATAAGAAGAGACATTTTGCCGATCCTTCGCTCAAGACGGCTGCCTTTTGATCAAGGTGTACACGGAAAGGACTATTGTCCAGATATAAGGAATCGCTGACGAAAAAATCATAACGCTCAGCCCCCCTTTTTCGGGATAAAGGGTCGTGTAAAGAGAGCCGGCGGCACCGATCAGGCCGCCTGCCATTCCCAGACACCCAAGCCATGAAGGGCCGTATTTTTTTTGCCTCATAAACAGGCCGAGAAAGAAAATGCCCAGCCAGACAAGCATGATCGTTATGTAACCTAATAACAGGTTAAATATGAAAAGTGATTGAATGACGGTTTGCACGGAAAAATCAGGGTGCCCGGCGAACACATGCATCAAGTAGGGGAGAGCGCTCAGTTCGGCCGTCAGAAAGAGCACCCACAATGAGAGAGCAGTAATAAACAGAACGAGGGCCGCACGTGATTCTGCCCCTATAATCCTTTCAAATTCAATGAGCCCGCCGATCCAGAGAATGACAGCGACGATCATCCATGCATGATCCCATAGCCATATCGGACAGCGGGCCATTTGCTGCATGGCGGTCCGGCCGTTCCACGGATTATAAATGACCGGATGCAATACGGTTGTGATTCCGGTCAGTAAAGCACCGATCAGTAAAAAACAAGAGACATTTTTCGCCGACATGCTGCACCTTCTTTTTTTCATTTCTATTATTCTGACCACTGATGGTATATTTTATAAGCCGAAGCACTGCCGGATACAGGACTGTTTGCTTAATAAAACGCTTTCACGGTGCTAAAATGGATAAACAGGACTCACAAATGGGAGTGCCTGATAGAAATAGAGGAGGAGCAGATGTGGATTACATAGAAGCACGGACAAAGAAATACTGGATGGCGAACAGCGCTCTTTTCGCCGGCGGATTGGTCACCTTTGCCATTCTTTACAGCACTCAGCCGCTGCTTCCGATTTTCTCCCGGAAATTCCGTGCGTCTCCGGAATATTCCAGCCTGGCATTATCGCTGACAACCGGAGTGCTGTCTTTTTCTTTATTAATCGCAGCTGTTGTCTCCGACCGCTTTGGCCGAAAAAATATGATGAGTTGTTCGCTTGTCTTATCTTCCGTTGCCGCGATTGCGACGGCATTCTGCCCCAACTTCTTTTCGCTGCTTGTGCTTCGTGCCTTGCAGGGACTCGTTCTGGCAGGGCTGCCTTCTATTGCCATGACCTATGTCAGTGAAGAATTCCATGCGAGAAGCCTGGGTACGGCCATGGGGCTCTATGTCAGCGGAACGACGGTAGGCGGAATGTTCGGAAGGATTGTTGTCGGCATGGTCTCGGATTTCTTTTCCTGGAGGGTTGCCCTTGTCTCTCTGGGATTAATCAGTCTTCTGTGCAGTTTGTGGTTCTGGGCGGGGCTGCCGGAATCGATGCACTTTGAAAAAAAGAGCGTTTCCTTTTCAAAGATTTTTCGGCCTTTTATCAGCCATCTAAAAAGGATCCGGCTGGTTTGCCTTTTTGGAATCGGGTTTTTATTGATGGGCGGATTTGTTACGTTATTCAATTATATTGGTTTTCTGCTGACGGCTGCGCCATTCAATCTGACTCAGGCAGAGGTCAGCTGGATTTTTGCCGTCTATGTCTGCGGCACGTTCAGTTCGACGTGGATGGGAAAATTAGCCGATACAAAGGGAAAAGGGTTCATTTTAACAGTCAGCATGAGCATCATGATGATCGGGGTGTTATGTACGCTGGTTCCGTTATTGCCGATTAAAGTGCTGGGTGTAGCTCTTTTTACTTTTGGTTTTTTCGGGAGCCACTCCATTGCCAGCGGCTGGGTCGGAAGCGTTGCGCTGCGTGACAGGGCACAGGCTGCTTCCTTATATTTGTTTTTTTATTACGCGGGTTCGAGCATTCTCGGGACTTTCGGCGGGGTTGTCTGGCATTACATTCACTGGACCGGAATTGTCTCTATGATTGTGCTTTGCATCCTCCTTGCTTTCGGTCTGGAAACCTTGCTCCTGAGTTCGGAAAATCGCAGCCGATAAATTGCCGGGCTTACCGCTGAATTTCAGATATGATTTTGCAGCGGCTGCAAAAGAACCGGATGTCTCCCTTAGCAGCGGCGAAAAGCAAAAAAACTGAATTGGCTCACGACGGGCGCTGAAATTAAGGAATAAAAGCAGAGAAAGTTTTGATGCGAAAATCAAGGTACAGTATAGAATATAACTCTAAATCATCGCGTATTTTTTCGTGAACGGCTGAAAAAGAAAGGGAAAACGACTATTTTTTATGTGACAGAAATCATGTTTATTTGAGATTCATTGGGAACTTTTCGATCTCCTTTTCGTACATTTATTATTCTGAGCATTAAAACAAAAAAACAGGGAGACATGAGAACAGATGATGAAAAAAATGATGGCTGCGCTTCTTGCTTTAGCGCTGATCTTTACTCCGGCAGGGAACTTTGCTTTTCACTTTGCCGACAATCCGGTCAGTGCCAAGGGCTATCACTCGGGTGTCAAATCATTCAATACAAGTAAAAGCGGGGGAACCAAGTCGCTCTTTCAAAACAAGCAGCAGGGGACAAAGCAAAATTCTGCGACAACCGCACCCGCAACGAAAAGTTTTACAGGCGGCGGATTCATGCGCGGCATGATTTTCGGCGGTTTGTCCGGTCTCCTGTTCGGAAGCCTGATCTCACATTTCGGCGGACTTGGAATAATAGCCGGCTTCTTGTTTAATGTGCTTGTGATCGTTGCCGCCATTGTTCTGATCCGCTATCTGCTTGCCGCTTTGTTCAGCCGTTCCAGGAAAAAAAGAGCCGAGAGGTCTGATCCATGGAAGAGATAATCATTCCCGAGCAGGATGTTGTGAATGCGATTTGTCTGTACCTGGCTGATAAAAAAGGAATGGCTCCTGAAAATATTCAGGTGGAACTGATGTTTGACGATGATTACGGATTCTCAGCCGAGGCTTACGTACAGGGGAGAAAGCAGGTTCTCGTTGAATCAAACATGATTGAGGCGGTGCGTTTCTGGCTCGACACGGAAATGCAGAAAGATCCGTTTGCGGCGTCGCTGCGTCTGCTATTGGATGATGAGCAGGGCATCGTTGTTGCTTATCGGGAATAAATGCCGGCTGTCGGTCTTTAGGGGAAAAGGAGGCAATTCCCGGGGGCCGCTTGTTTGTACCGGCGGGGTAACGGCACTATATTTTTATGAAGGTCACTGTGTTCCGCTGAGCGGCTTGTATTTTTGCAGAAAAGGATATTTTCCGTCCGGACGGCAATAAGCCGGATGCGGGCAGCGATGTTTTTCCGCTTCGGGGCCGCTTAAATTTCATTGCTTTTTATCGCTGGAAAAACAGTCTCAACAGGCTGTCTGATAACGAAAATCGAGAGGATCATAAAAATGCCTCTCGATTTTTGTCTGTTTTGGTCTTCATTTCAGGATACCCGTGTCTTGTCTATATATGATAAAGGGATCGAATGTCTGTTTTTGCGGGAACGGTTTTCTTGTCCATTCTCTATTTACCCGGCACACGGGAAAGTTAAAGTGAAGCAGGTGCCGTCATTTTCCTTGCTTTCGACCTGTATTTTCCCGTTGTGATTTCTGATGATCGTGTATGTAATCATCAGTCCAAGGCCGGTGCCGGATTCTTTGGTTGTGAAAAACGATTTTCCCAGCTTTCCGAGAATGTCTTTCGGAATTCCGTGCCCCCTATCTTTGATAAATACTTGCTCCTGCCGTCCCGCTCTTGAAAGGACAACCGTCACTTTCCCGTTTTCCGAATTCGCCTCGATCGCATTCTTGATCAGATTGACAAACACTTGTTTCAACTGAGTCTTATCGCCGTTTATTTGGTGAGGTCCGCCGTTCGTCTGTACTTCCAGTTTTACATTTTTCTTGGCGGCCTGTGTTTCAAAGAGAAAAAGTGTCTCCTTGGCGATCGTCAGCAGATCCTGTGTAACAAAACGTTCGGCATTCGGTCTGGTAAAGTATAAGAGTTCATTGGCAATCCGCTCGATCTGTTCCACTTCACCCATAATGATATTTACGTATTCTTTATTGAGGACAGGTTCTTTTTGAAGCAGCTGCAGAAATCCCTTGATAGAGGTCAGAGGATTTCTGACTTCATGAAGAATGCCGGCAGAAAGTTTACCGATCACCGAAAGCTTTTCAGACTGCATCATGCTTCTTTCTGCGGCTTTCCGGCTGCTGATATCACGGAGCGTCAGCTGAACCAGCGGTGTTTGCAAATCGTCATAAAGGGTGCTGACGGCGATCTCCACCGGTTTCGGATTGCCGTTTTCCGGAATAATCGACATGCTGGTTATTGGATGATCCGGATCTTTGTACATATTTTGGCGGATGTTCTCATGCAGAAGTGTCAGATCTTCAGGACGTATGAAAAGAGCAATGGACAGTCCATCAAGAGATGCCTGAACATCGTTCGAAAATAGTTCGTTGGCCGCCTGATTGGCAAAAATTATGTTATCTTCCTGAAGAATGACGACGGCGTCCAGAATATTTTCCAAAATTTGTTCAAAATCAAGCTGTGAGACTACTGATTTACCATTACCATCCATTTCCTTGCCTCCCAAGAAAATCATAGGTTTAATTACATAGTTTGTAAACAAATATGGTTAATTTGGTAATAATTTATGCGAAATTCATTTTCTTATGTCAGTAATTGATTGAAAGGCAAAGTTTTTGATTCATGAAAGTACAAATTTTTGCATTTTGTCATTGTTTTTTTATTTTTTTATATGGATAAAAATCGGCTGCCGTTTATCGGGTTGTTATATTATAATAATAAAAGTTAACCCTTTTCTACAATGGTTAACAAAAAATACATCGAAGCACCGGTGGATTCATTTTCCGGATAAAGCATACGCCGGGCGGATAAAGAGATGCAGCGATTATCGGCCGCCGGCGTCGGGAATCCGGGAATTAAAGATGTTGCATGGAAAGGCGAGCCGGAAGGCTCAAACAGTTGAGAGGGGGAAAAGAAGACGGAAATTTATCAGTTAACGGCCGAAGAATTGCTTCACCATTATCGGGCAAAAATGTTCTCACCTGTCGAAGCCGTAGAATCTCTGTTCCGCCGCATAAACCGGCTGAATCCCGAGCTGAACGCTTTTGTGACATTGAACCGGGAGGCTGCTCTTGAACAGGCGGAAGTATCGGAACGGAATTTTGCAAGGGGAACCGCCAGGCCGCTCGAAGGTGTTCCGGTTGCAATAAAGGACCTGACGCATACGAAGGGACTGCGTACAACCTTTGGCTGCCTGGTTTATAAAGATTATATCCCGTCACGCGACGCCGCCGTTGTCAAACGTTTAAAAAAGGCGGGCGCCGTCATCATGGGAAAGACCAATACACCTGAATTCGGCCATAAGGGAACGACCGACAATCGCCTCTTCGGTCCTTCAAAAAATCCATGGAAAGTATCAAATGGCACAGGCGGCTCAAGCGGCGGTTCGGCGGCGGCAGTTGCAGCCGGATTCTGTCCGCTGGCCGAGGGAAGCGACGGAGGAGGATCGATCCGCATCCCTTCCAGTCTGTGCGGCGTATTCGGATTTAAGCCGAGTTTCGGACGTGTGCCGTTCGACGATCATCCGGACGATGCATTCGCCCATTCCGTTCCGTTCGTCAGCCACGGCCCGATTGCCCGGACGGTTTCCGATGCGGCGTTGATGTTTGATGTCATTCAGGGGGCCTCGGATAACGATCCTTATTCTCTCGATCCTTTATATCTGTCCGCAAGAGAGATGCTGAATCGGCACAAAACAGACTATCGGGTCGGCTATACCCTTGATTTCGGTATCTACGAGGTGGATGCCGAAATCCGCGATATCTTTATGGGGGTACTGGAGAAGCTGCGCCGGCATGGCGCAATCGTGGTGCCGGCAGATGTCCGGATGGGCAAAGATTTACAGCAATACGTTCATTTTTTTAACAGATTGTGGATGATCGGACTTGCAGCCGGAACAAAGGAATTGATGGCCGAACATCGTGAAGAATTATCCGGCACGCTGATATCGATGATTCACCGCGGCGAGGGAGCAAGCGCGGATGAATATATTGAGATGAACCGGTACCGGTCCTATGTCTGGCAGATGTTTCAGGGCCTGTTTCAAAAGTTTGACGTACTCATTTCGCCGACACTTGCTGCGGCCGACTATGCCTACGATCGGGAAGGGCCTGAAACAGTAAACGGCCATAGGATCGATCCGGAATCTGATTGGATGATGACCAGCCCGATCAATCTTACAGGGCAGCCGGCCTGTTCGTTGCCGGCCGGTTTTACCGCTTCGGGGATCCCCGTCGGTATACAGTGCATAGCCCGCAAACTGAATGATATCGGTCTGATGCAGTTTGCAGAGTGGGCACAGAGCGTGCTCAAAACGAACACTTTGAGTTCGCTTAATTATTGAAAATTGATTCATTAATTAAAAAATACAAAATGATAGCCTTTACATTTTTTAAGAAAGGGGTTACAATGTAAACGTTGCAGGTTTAATTTTATGCCCATCACAATACTTTGCACCTAGCATGTTACCCAGCTTTTATGGTTCCCGTTCCGTAAAGCCGGATTGCCCACTCCGGCTGAAAAAGCCTCATCCGGTGACTGAATGTGCTGCCTGAGGCTTGCGGATTGGAGATTAAATTCTTCCGGTTACCATGATGTGTCTCCTGGATTCAGGAGACTTTTTCTTTGATAAGAATAAGTGAAATAACTTTATATCGGATGACGGACAGCAAGATCTGTCTTAGATACAAAAAGACACCTCCGCAAAAGCAGAAGTGTCCGGCAATGTGCCGTGCACGTTTATTTCGTTTCGGCAGAAGGCAGTACGTCCTTGTCGAGAGGTCCGTTTTCACCCAGATAGTAACGGTTGAGCGGCTTAAGATTATCATCCAGTTCATAAATAAGCGGCGTGCCGGTCGGGATATTGAGTCCGACAATTGTTTCGGCTGAAACATTATCGAGATGTTTCACGAGAGCACGAATTGAGTTGCCGTGAGCCACGATGACGACCTTTTTGCCGGCTTTCAGCTGAGGAACAATTTCCTGATTCCAGTAAACCAGAGCGCGGTCGACCGTGTCCAGCAGGTCTTCCGTGAGCGGCTGTGCGGCTTCCGACAGGCCGGCATATCTCGGATCATGCAACTGTGCAATATAGCGCTCGTCGTCTTTAGTAAGAGCAGGCGGACGGACATCAGCGGAACGCCTCCAGATATGCACCTGTTCCGCTCCGTATTTTTCGGCGGTTTTCGCCTTGTTCAGGCCCTGCAGGGCGCCGTAATGACGTTCGTTTAACCGCCATGTATGCTTAACCGGAATCCAAGTCAGATTCAGTTCATGAAGAACATTCCAAAGCGTATGATTGGCTCTTGTCAGCACCGACGTGTAGGCAAGATCAAATGTATAGCCGTTCTTTTTCAGAATCTGACCGGCTTCCGTTGCTTCCTGTTCTCCTTTTTCCGTCAGATCTACATCCGTCCATCCCGTAAATCTGTTTTCGAGATTCCATTCACTTTGTCCGTGACGGATCAGTACAAGCTTGATCATCGAGTGTGTCACTCCTCTCATTTTGAAAAACACCATGAAATTTTCGGCGCCGCATCCAATACGGAAATGACGGGCGAAGCTGGGGTTTTAAGCCACTCCAATCCGCTCCATCTTTTCGTGCATTTTTATACACATTTAAAGTATCGGCGACACCGGACTTTTTTACTCCGATCACTTGCGTCAAGCGGCATAATGACGAATGCGTGATCCCCAACATCATTTAATTATAGCATGCTTTTTTTAATTTAACATTTTCATCTATTAAAACAATGTGAATGTCTTGTTATTCCTGCGGCTGTCATATTATAATGATCATGCTTAAAAAGGCAGCCGAAAGGGGGAAAACATCCGCTGCCTGATTTCGTGACAGATCCGTTTCTCTGTACTTTTATTCTGTAAAAAGAGAGAAGTCTTTAAAAATGAATGGTTTCCACGAATCGTTCAGCAGGGACGGAAACAAGATGGGTCCTGCTCATGAAGTAGCGGCAATCTGTATGCTTGCCGGCAAGATATTGCTGCAAAACGGAGCCGAGACTTTTCGCGTCGAAGACACGATGAACCGAATCGCCAGAAGTTTTTCCGTAAATGAAGCACAAAGCTTTGTCACGCCGACAGGCATTATCTTTTCGATTGAGGACAGGGACGTGACAAAGCTTGTCCGCATTACCCGGCGCGGCACCAATCTTCGAAAAGTGACTCAGGTGAACAGTCTTTCACGGCTGATTGCCGAAGGAGCACTCAGTCCTGCCGAGGCTTATCAAAAATTAAAGGAAATCGAACAGTCCGGACATGTCTATTCGAATGGGTTGCAGATTATGGCTGCCGCTGCGGCAAGCGGCTGTTTTTTACTGATGTTTCTCGGTAAATGGGGAGACGTGCTGCCGGCATTTATCGCCGGCGGCGTTGGTCAGGCCGGGACTATTTACTTTCATCGTTTAACTAAAGTCAAATTTTTTTCTGAATTTATGTCCTCTATTTTCATCGGATTAATCGCCGTACTCAGTGTAAAGACCGGCGTCGGTTCTGAATTGAATAAAATCATTATCGGTGCCGTCATGCCGCTGGTTCCAGGGGTTGCTATTACCAATGCGGTTCGCGATATGATGGCCGGAGATCTTGTCTCCGGCCTGTCGAAAAGTGCGGAAGCAGGACTGACTGCTTTTGCCGTCGGCATCGGAATAGCGCTCGCTCTATCTCTTGATTGAGGGTGGATCACAGTGAACCTTATTTCAATACTTATCGTGCAGTCCGTTACCAGTTTCCTGGCGACTGCAGCATTCGGCATTATTTATAACATATCGTGGAAACCGCTGATTCACGGCGGATTAATCGGAATGGCCGGCTGGCTGATTTATTTTTTCCTGTATAAATGGAGCGGCAATGCTTTTGCGGCAACGTTCGCGGCTTCTTTCGCTATCGCCCTGCTCAGTCAGATTTTTGCCAGAAGGTATAAGAACCCTGTGATCGTTTACAGCGTTTCGGGAATCATCCCTCTTGTCCCCGGCGGACTTACCTATACGGTCATGAGTCAGGCTGTGGTGGATCAGTACAGTCTGGCTCTCCATCTGGCGGAAAAGACCTTTGTTCTTTCCGGCGCGATAGCCATGGGGCTGATTTTTGCCGAGGTGCTCTATCAGATTTTTAAGAAGGGCATCTCACCGGCCATGAACCGTCTGCCAAGGAATTTTCCGCATTGAAAAAATAAATTTCTTCCATCTCCTTTGTGGGATCAAATTCGCCGGATGGCCGGAAAAGAAACCGGGACGGACGGAGTTCGCCGGGCCCAGTTTAATAGGCGCACTGTGACAGGATCTTTAGCCACCGTGTGAGAAAATTCGCCCCGGCCCACCGCTGAAAGAATGGTTGCATAAGTTGAGCAGTATCTGAATAATAAGGATTTTGCGGGTCAAAAAGACTTTATTGAGGTATAGTATAATAGTAGATAAAGAAAATTTTTCCTCTTATCTGAGGGTATCATTATTCACTTTTTCGGGTTAGGGAAGAATTTCTTTTTTTTGTACGCCAAAACTCTAACCCGTAAGGATTGAGAATTTTGAAATTCACTGGACTACCATCTAATTAACTTGCAAGAGGTGAATTTTTTTGTATACTCTCAAAGATCGTGTTTGCGCCAGTCGAACGGGCGATGATGGTCGCTTAAGATTCTCGGATGCCATCGAAGTGATTCAGGATTGTTCGATGTTGTGGTTGGAATCGGAACCTTCTTTCCGTAATTTCTTGAAAGCAAACGATCTCGGTATGTTTTTAGTATCCCGGCAAGCAGACGTTCTGCGTTTGCCGGCTTACGGAGAAAAGATAACCGTCAGAACAAGTGTCTTTGATTGCGATAAATTTTCCGGCTATCGAAATACCCTGCTGTACGGTGAAGATGATCAACCTTGTGTTTTAACCTGGTGCATTGGTGCATTTGTCGGTTTAAACACAGGAAAAATGGCAAAAGTTCCTGAAGAGGAACAGGATAAAATTACGATCGATCGTAAAGTAAACATGGATTATCTGCCTAAACGAATTGCAGTACCGGATATTCACGAACAGAGCTTTGATCCCTTTATCGTTAAACGCAGCGATATTGATATGTATCACCATATGAATAATGCAAAGTATATTGAGAAGGCGATAGAGTTCCTGCCGAAAAATTTTACGATTCACCGAATGCGGATTGAGTATAAAATGCCGGCAAAGGCAGGATATACAATCTATCCGGGACGAATCCGGACTTCATCCGGGAAATGGTACATTTTGCTTCAAAATGCAAAAAACAGGCCGTATGCCATCCTGGAATTTTATTGATATTATCCTTATCCGTACTATTCTGCTTGTTTGCTTGTCTCAGGGGGAAACCGTTTTTAAAAAGGAAAATGGCGGAGGGCACCAATGAATCAGGCAGGCGGCCCGGCCCGTATGAAAAAAGGGAGAGCACGGAGACAGCAGATCGCTGTCTTCCTCCTTCTCATAACCATGCGGCAGGATCGATGCCTGATCGTCCGAATGTCTCTGGAAAAATGTTGTTCCATAGGGGACCCATCCCGAATATGTTGCCGGCCGCCAAGAAATTTTCCGCGTTAAAAAAATAAATTTCTTATAATCTTCTGTTGAATGCTGGGAAACGGCCGCTGGTTTTGTTAGTATGAAGGTAAAGAAGTCAGTCTGAATCGGGCGATCAATTTTCGCTGACGTTCCCGGCAGAGAAATTCAAGAGGTGAGCGAATTGAAAATCATATGTTTTGGAGACAGCGTGACTCGGGGGGTCACTTTTACCGGCGGAAGATTCAAAATTATTCGGGAAAATTATCCCGTACTGCTGCAGCGCCTTCTCGGCAGCGGCGATAAAGTGATCAACAAAGGTGTTTTTAACGATAATTCCGATCTGCTTGTGGAGCGCGTTGACAAAGACGTTCTGCAGCTTCATCCGGATCTGGTTCTGATCGGTATCGGAGGAAACGACTGTAATTTTCACTGGGATCAGGTGGCGCTTCTTCCTGAAGAGGAACATGTGCCGATTGTGCCGCTCAGCCGTTATCTTGAAAATATGAAGATATTGATTGAAAAAGTCAATTCGATCGGGGCAGTTCCTGTCGTTCTCAGTTTGCTGCCGCTTGATCCTGTCCGCTACTATCAGTCTTTAATGAAACGGTACAGCCACTCGATCGGGCACTGGATCAGCTACTGCGGCGGTATTGAACATTGGCACGGCATGTACAATCGCGCGTTGAAAGATTTTGTCCGCAGGACAGGTGTACCCACGATCGATATCAGATCAGCATTCAAACGGAAGGGCAGCTTTTCGGAATTAATTAATGAAGACGGGCTGCATCCGTCTGCCAAAGGGTACCGGGCGCTCGCCGAAATCGTTTCGACGTACATTCCTGAATTGCGGACCCGGGTGAAGCAGCATGCCTGATCTTATTTTCAAAGGCAGGAAAACGTCGCTAAAATAAGGGACTGCGGTCTTCCGCGGTCCCTTTTATCAGTCATTGTTTGAATTTTTCCCCGCAGAACTCTGTCGGTCAATGATCCGTTCTTTTTTCAAGAGCCGACTTTAGTGCGTCCGCCAGACTGTTCCCCAATGGTTCACTGCTGCTGTTTATCTTCTGCATCAGCTGCCGCGTTTCACGTTTGTCCGCATGCTTTTTGGCGTGCTCCGCCTTTTCTACGATGCCGCATGTTCTGCACTGAAAATAGACTCCGGCCTTGCCCTGATGGATTTCCATCTTCTTATGGCACGTCGGGCATCTGCGGTTGGACAGTTTCGGATCTTTGCGTTTTCGGTAACCGCAGGCGCGGTTAATGCACACAAGCACCCGGCCGCCGTCGCGGTCCTTGCCTTCTTTCATCGGCGAGCCGCATTCCGGGCATTTTGTTCCGGTCAGATTCTGAATTTTGTAAGATTGTTCGCTTTCTTTAATTTCCTGAACGAGCCGGACGGTCTGCTCGCGTATATTTTTAATAAAACGATCCGGGCTGCCTGTCCCCTTAGCAATATCCTCCAGCTGATTCTCCCATTTTGCCGTCAGTTCCGGCGATTTAAGGGTGGGATTGACGAGATCGATCAGCTGTCTGCCTTTGGGTGTCGGATGAAGCCTTCCGCCCGCATTCCGTTCGATTGCTTCGGATTGAAGCAGCTTCTCGATAATATCGGCGCGTGTCGCCGGTGTGCCGAGTCCGTATTTTTCCATTTTTGTCAGCAGATCGGCTTCAGAAAGGCGTGCGGGAGGTTCCGTCATTTTCTGCTGCAGCGAAACCTTGCCGATGGGAAGCGCCTGCCCTTCCCGCAGGGACCCGTGGGTCTGAGGCGCCCGTTCTTCGCCTGTTCCCACGATCCGCCTGAATCCCGGATCAATCTCAACGGTGTCCTGTATGACCAGATGCTGATTGCCGGCCGATAGAAGGGCACGGACGGATTCATATTGATGCTCCGGATAAAACAGCGCCAGGAAGCGGCGTATGACCATATCGTAAAGTTTTCGTTCATCCGCAGACAGATCGCCGATGTAAACGGGCTGTTCGGTCGGAATCAGCGCATGGTGATCGCCTACTTTTGCGTCATTGAACACATTGGCTGCCAGTACCTTGCCTTTTTGTTTGTGAAGAATCGGCCGTGTTTCCTCCCCGTAAACGGACGAAATCGCTTTTAGACGCTCAGGCATGGTCGCGGCAATGTCCCGGGTCAGATAGCGTGAATCCGTGCGCGGGTAAGTGACAATTTTGTGCCGTTCATAAAGCGCCTGCAGCACGTTCAATGTTTTCTTCGCGGAAAAACCGAGGTGCCTGTTGGCATCGCGCTGCAGTTCCGTCAGATCATAGGGAAGCGGCTGATGCTCTTTTTTCCGCCTGATCTCTAATTTGTCGACGACCGCCTGTTGTCCCTTCAGTTCTTTAACGATGGTTTCAGCTTGCTGCGGATCAAAAAGGCGGGATTGTTCCCCGTGCCGCCATGCCGCCGTATATCCTCCGATCCGGGCGTCGATCGTCCAGTAGGGCTGCGGACGAAAGGACTGGATCGTCTCCTCTTGGTCGATGATCATAGAAAGTGTCGGCGTCTGGACGCGTCCGGCGGATAAAGAGTCCTCGTATTTTGTCGTAAGCGCTCGCGAAACATTCAATCCGATCAGCCAGTCGGCCTGTGAACGGCATACGGCCGACTGATAAAGTTTATCATAATCTCCGGCAGGTTTCAGGCGGCTGAATCCATCACGGATCGCCCGGTCAGTCTGCGAAGAGATCCACAGCCGTTGGACCGGTTTCCGCCAGCCGATTTTTTCAATAATCCAGCGGGCGACGAGTTCGCCTTCCCGACCGGCATCTGTTGCGATCACAAACGTGCCGAGATCTTTGCGCTGAGCCAGCCGGCGGATCGCATGAAATTGTGCGCTCGTCTGTTTGATCGTTTTTATCTCCATTTTCTTCGGTATAATCGGCAGATCATCCATCCGCCATGTCTTGTAGCGATTGTCGTAGTCTTCAGGCATCTTGAGTTCAATCAGATGGCCGAGTGCCCACGTGACAACGTAACGGTCGCCTTCAATGTAATTTCGACTGTTATTGCGGCAGCCGAGCACGCGGGCGATTTCTCTGGCGACGCTTGGTTTTTCCGCCAAAATAAGAGATTTGGTCATATCGTGACTTCCTTTCAGGCAGCGTCTTCACGGCCGGCGGCAATAAAAATCGGCCGATCGGCAGCTGCACAATGATCATTATACAGGAACACCGGAGCGGAGAAAAACGATATTAGTCCGCAATCTAGTCTTTCAAGCTTTCCCGGGTCAGGTTCAGAAATGCGGCAAGCGCCGGGGAGAGCCACTTGTCTTTGTGGCGGACAAGATGCGAGTGAACAGATAAAGGGGTCCCTCCCCAGGGGAGCAGGGCGATCTCTCCATTCCCAAGTTCTTTCCGGAAGGTCATTTCCGGGAGAACGGCAATGCCCAGTCCGGCTATGACGCATTGTTTGATCGCCTCCACACTGGCAAACTCAAAAACATGTTCGGGGACTAAACCGCAGTTCGAAAAATCACGATCGAACTGACGGCGGTAACTGCAGTTTTTTTCGGTCAGCAGCAAGGACTCTTCGTATAAATCGGCCGGAACAACGGTCTTTTTCCTGAACAGAGGATGATCCGGCGCAGCGACGACGCCGATCGTTTCTTTTTTTAACTTTTCAATAACAAACACGTCCGGAATGAGATCGACGTCCATCAGAATTGCGGCATCCAGGCTGCCTTTCTCAAGCCGGTCAAGAATGTCGCGGTCGGAAATGCCCGGAGAGAAATGAAAGCGGACTTTGGGATAGCGGTGCCTGAAATCGGACAGGATCGGAGGGAGCCGGTAGGTGCACAGGCTTTCGGTAGCGCCGATGACCAATGTACCGGATGGTTCTTTTTCTGACATAACGGCTTTTCTGGCTTCATTTGTTAAAGAAAGAATCTGATTGGCATAGATCTGCAGTTTTCTGCCGGCATCTGTCAGTGCCAGACTTTTTCCCAATCTGTCGAAGAGCTGAACGCCGAGCTCATCCTCGAGCGACTTAATATGAGCGGTGACACTCGATTGGGCGAAGTTCAATTGCTCAGCCGTATGGGTAAAATTTAATTTTTCAGCAGCCTTCTGAAAAGTGATCAGCTGTTTGATCTCCATAATATCCCCCCTCTATCAGAATTTCCGATCGTTTTTATCGAAATAATCATCTTTACCGATTGCCTGATCACTCATATGATACAGGAAAAGCTGCCGTTTGCAAAGAACAGGAGGCAAGAAGATGAAAAAAGAGATCAAAGCAACGATTCGGCTGCCGCAGGCTGTTGCTCTCTATATTGGTGCGGTGCTTGGATCCGGTATATTAATTGTTCCGGGCCTGGCTGCACGAATGGCCGGTCCTGCTTCATTAATCGACTGGGGCTTTCTCATGGTTCTGGCTTTGCCGCTCTCTGTGTCCATGGCTTATCTCGCACAGGAATATCCAAGCTCCGGCGGAGTAGCGCATTTTGTTCGGCTGGCCTTCGGTGAACGGGCAGGATCGATTGTCGGCTGGTTTTTCCTGATGTCGGTACCGATCGGGGCTCCGGTTGCCGCATTGACAGGATCCGGTTATTTAAGCGCAGCGCTTGGACAGACTGAAACTTTCACGATTTTTATCGCCTGCCTGATTTTATTTGCCGCCGTTGCCCTGAATTATTTAGGCATGAGTCTGGCGGGGAAGATTCAGATCGCTGTGGTTGCCGGAATCCTCGGCATTCTGATTGCGGCGATTCTTGGTGCCGTCCCCCATATGAAAGTTGCCAATTTTGAGCCCTTTATGCCTCACGGTGCGGCCGCGGTGGGCAGCGCTTCAACAATCCTTTTCTGGTGTTTTATCGGCTGGGAAGCCGTCTCGCATCTGTCAGCAGAATTTGTCCGTCCTGAAAGGGACGTCATGCGGGCTACGATCCTTTCCGCCGGGCTGGTCGGAACCATTTATTTTATGACAGCGGCAGCGGTTATCGGAACAGACAGTTATCGGCAGCAGTCGCAGGCGGCTCTGGTTGCTGTCGCCAGGCTGGCTTTCGGCCAAACCGGCGGCGTCCTGATCGGTCTATCCGGTCTGCTCATCTGTCTGGCAACCGTTGTGGCTTATATCGGTGCGGCGTCAAGGCTTGGACGTGCCTTATCTGAAACCGGCAGCGCACCAGGCTGGCTGGGCCTCATTTCAAAGAAGTACGGAACACCGCTCGGCGGGCTGCTTTTTTTGAGCCTGTGCTTTATCTTCGTCATGATATTTTTCGGATTGAAGATCGTGACACTGACTGATCTAATCCAGTTGCCGAATGCGGCATTTCTATTAACGTACTTTGGCGGCTGCGCGGCCGGTGTCGTTCTGTTCAGAAACGAACGGAAAAAACGGCTGATCAGTCTGACCGCTGCGGCAGCCACCTTCATTATGATCTTCTTTATCGGCCGGGCGCTCGTCTATCCGGCAATCATCCTGGCAGTTATGCTGATCTTCAGGCTGGTCCCCGGAGCAATTGCCCGCTTCATGAGACGGATTGGCTGAAGGGCACAAAAAAAGGTCAAAATTTCCACAAAATAGTTTGACCTTATTTGACCAAAGGTCTATAATAAAAGCTGTAGGAGATAGGGATACAAAAAAACAGACATGCAAAAAATACCCTTATAACATTCGAGGAGGAATGCTTTATGGCAAATCTGTATCCAACTAAAAAAGATCGCGACGGGTTTTTTGATTTCCTGCCTTCCTGGTTTGATGAATGGGGGCACAATTTCTTCCGCAACACGGGCATTCAGCCTTTTGCGGCAGACGTTCAGGAAAAGAGCAATGCTTATGAGGTGAAGGTCGATCTGCCGGGTTTCAGCAGGGATAATATTCACCTGGACTTTGATCAGGGCGTGCTGACAATCGATGCGACCCGTGAACAGGAAACGAATGAAAAGGCGGAAGACGGCAGTTTCATCCGCAAGGAGCGCGCATCCGGATCTTATACGCGCAGATTTATGCTTGACGGGATCAAAGAAGACGAAATCAAAGCCTCATTCAAAGACGGCGTTCTTCAGGTTACACTTCCTAAGAGAGAAGAAGCGCAGAAACCGAGTAAATCCATTTCGATCGATTAAACATGAAACAGTCAGTAAAAATGGGGACCGTATTGCAGCGGTTTCCATTTTTTTGCCTTTTCATATTTACTTGGCTGATAAATCAAGATATAATGATTTCAATAATTAATAATCGAGAAGGAGGCGGGCGTCATGAAGTTGACCCCTATTACGGCTGATTGGACACAGCGGATCAGAATGTTTGCCGCTATTAGCGGACTGCCGACGCCCGGCTCCTTTTTCCGGCACGGATAACGGCTAATCATTTATTTTCTTGTCTAATAAATGATTCGTTTGTTTATTTCCTATGAGCCACAGGAGAAGAGATGGTGATTTTCTCCTGTGGCTTTTTACTGCCGGAAAGCGGCTGCATCAAGGGAGGGAATACGGTGCGTATTTTTTACGATTTGTGGTGGTTTTTCAAACAGGAAAAATTCAGATATCTGTTCGGTATTGCTTTTCTGATGCTTTCCAGTTTTCTTTCGCTGATCCCGCCTTACGTCGTCGGCATACTGGTGGACGCAATCAAGGGGAGGACGCTGACACCGTTTCTGCTGGCAGAATGGATTTTGTTTCTTGTCCTGATCGGTATTATTTATTATTGTACAGGATATTTATGGCGTCAGCTTATTTTCGGATCATCCGTCATTCTTGCAAAACAGCTTCGAGATACACTCTATACGCATTTTACGCGGCTGTCGCCTAATTTCTACCAGAAAACGCGGGTCGGAGACATGATGGCGCATGCGACAAATGATATAAATGCTGTACAGAATGCTGCGGGCGAAGGCATTCTGACGCTGGTCGATTCGATAACAATGGGCGCTATGGTGATTGTCAGCATGGCGGCGCTGATCAGCTGGAAATTAACGCTGATCGCTCTTCTCCCGATGCCGGTCATGGCAATTCTGACGATGCACTACGGCTCGCTCCTTCATAAACGATTCGGCAAGGCCCAGGCAGCTTTCTCCGATCTGAATGACAAGGTTCAGGAAAATATAGCCGGCGTTCGCGTAATCAAGGCGTTTGGCGAAGAGAATGCCCAGATCGATCGATTCAGCAGAGCCTCTCAGGACGTCGTTAATAAAAATATCGCTGTTGCGAAAATTGATTCCCTGTTCGATCCGACGATTACGCTGATCGTCGGAGTCTGCTATTTTCTCGCGCTTGCTTTCGGTTCCATTTATGTCGTGAACGGTTCACTGACGATTGGACGCCTGACCAGCTTCACGCTTTATCTCGGTCAGCTTGTCTGGCCGATGCTCGCTTTCGGATTCCTTTTCAACACGGTTGAGCGCGGCAGAGCTTCGTACGACCGGATCCGGCGGCTCCTCTCCGTGAAACCCGAGATTGTCGACAGTAAAGCCGCTCTGGACGTCATCCCGAGCGGCGACATTGATTATCGCATCGGCTCATTTTGCTATCCGGGCAGTGAAACAGCGGTTTTATCGAATATTTCCCTTACGCTGAAAAAAGGACAGACGCTGGGCATCGTCGGGAAGACAGGAGCCGGGAAGACAACCTTGCTCAGGCTGCTGCTCAGAGAGTTCGATGTGCGGGACGGGGAGATAGAGATAGGCGGAACGCCGATTAAACGGTTCACTTTGGGGGCTCTGAGAAGCGCCATCGGTTATGTTCCTCAGGATCATATCCTTTTTTCGGCGACTATTGCGGAAAATATTGCGTTTGCCCGCGCCGGTGCATCGCGGGAAGAGATTGAAAGAGCGGCCAGACTCGCCAATATTCATGAGGAGATACTGGATTTTAAAGACGGCTACGACACCGTCGTCGGAGAACGGGGCGTCACGCTGTCCGGCGGTCAGAAACAGCGTGTATCTATCGCCCGCGCCCTGCTCGCCGATCCTGAAATCCTGATCTTCGACGACTCGCTGTCTGCCGTCGATGCGCGCACCGAAGTCGCTATTCTGCAGGCCCTGAAAAGCGAAAGGCGCCATAAAACAACATTGATTTCGGCTCATCGGCTCAGCGCGGTGGAACATGCCGATTTAATCATTGTTATTGAGGACGGACGGATTGCGGAACAGGGAACGCACCGGGAATTGCTGAAAGGGAACGGGTGGTATGCCGAAATGTATGCACACCAGCAGCTGGAATCACTCGTGATGGAAGGAGGAAACCGTCTGTGAAAGAAAAAATAAAGCAGAATCGTGAAAAGATCTCAGAAGATCATGTGCTGCTGCGGCTGATGACGTACCTCAAGCATTTCAGGAAAAGTCTCGGTCTTGCCTTTATCATGCTGGTTATCGCGACCGTAGCCGACGTCCTCGGACCGATTGTCATGAAAATTTTTATAGATAATTATTTAACGCCGCGGAAATTTCCATGGCAGGCACTGACACTGCTGGCGGCACTTTTTATTGTTTTATATGCTGTATCGGCCATTTTTCATTATTTGCAGGCGCTGTCTTTTCAGAAAATCGCTTTGCATGTTATTCAGAAAATGCGCGTCGAAGTTTTCAGCAAGGTCCAGCACCTTGGCCTGACTTTCTTTGACCGGACACCCGGCGGCAGCCTCGTTTCCAGAATCACGAATGATACCGAAGCGATAAAAGATCTTTACGTGAGCGTACTCTCGACCTTCATCAGCAGCGGAATCACGATGATCGGCATTTTTACGGGCATGTTTTTTCTTGATGGCCGGCTTGCGCTGATCTGTCTCGTTCTGATGCCGTTCATTCTTATTCTGATGTGGGCCTACAGAAAACTCAGTTCTAAGGTCTACCGGGTAACCCGTGTCAAACTGAGTCAGCTCAATGCGAAGCTGAATGAGTCGCTTCAAGGGATGGCGATGATTCAGGCCATGCGTCAGGAGCGGCGCATGCGCGAAGAATTCGGCAAAATCAACAATGAACATAAAAAGGCGTTGATGAAAAGCGTGCGGCTGAACAGCCTAATGCTGCGTTCTGCTGTCTATTCCGTATATTTACTTGGACTGATTATGATTCTTAGCTTTTTCGGCATACAGTCTCTCGGCGGTGTCGTGCAAATAGGGGTGCTCTATGCCTTTGTCAACTATCTGGATCGCTTTTTTGACCCGATTAACCAGATCATGCAGCAGCTGACGTTCTATCAGCAGGCCATGGTTTCGGCGGAGCGCGTGTTCGGATTGCTGGACGAAGAGCGGACGGCTCCCGCCCGCCAGGGGACGGAGCGGCCCGCTGTCGTCAACGGGCGTGTCGAATTCAGAGATGTATCGTTTTCTTATGACAGCAAGACCGACGTACTCAAACATATTTCGTTTGTCGCCGAGCCAGGAAAGACCGTGGCGCTGGTCGGGCACACGGGAAGCGGCAAGAGTTCGATCATCAACCTGCTGATGCGCTTTTATCCGGTTGAGCGGGGCGCAGTTTACATAGACGGGAAACCGCTGAAGACTTTCTCGGACGAAGAGCTGCGCCGAAAATTGGGACTTGTCCTGCAGGATTCATTCCTGTTTGTCGGTGATGTGGCAGACAATATCCGCCTCAGCCGTCGCCAGGTCAGCGATGCAGAAGTGAAAAAAGCGGCGGAATTCGTTCAGGCCGACCCGTTCATTGAGCAGCTGCCCCGCAAATATCACGAACCGGTCGGAGAGCGCGGGGCGACTTTTTCAAGCGGGCAGCGCCAGCTTCTGTCATTTGCACGGACCATGGCGCTCAATCCGAAAATTCTGGTGCTCGATGAGGCCACCGCTAATGTAGATACCGAAACAGAAGAAGCAATTCAGGCAGCTTTGAAAAAGATGAGAGAGGGAAGGACGACGATTGCGATCGCCCACCGTCTGTCGACTGTTCAGGATGCGGATCAGATCCTTGTGCTTCATCACGGCGAAATTGTTGAACGGGGAACGCATCAGTCGCTTCTGAAAGAAAAAGGGCTTTATTTCAATATGTATCAGCTTCAGCATGGAAAAGAAAAGCCGAACGAATCGATTGTCGTCCGCTCATCGTCCGATCGTTAACTTTGCCGGAGAAGAGCAGGGAAAGAGCAGGGAAAACGGCTTCTCAATGTATAAACGGCCGGAACGGCTGGCTCTTCCGTATCCATGAGAATATGACATATAATAAGGATAGTGATAGAAAACCTGCGAAGAAATTGAGCAAGAGGTGGTTTTTTATAATGGCAAAACAAATCGTATCGATCAAAGTCCCGATCAAGTCGGTCAGTGCCCTGACATTAAAACGTGCCTTGCGCCTATATGAGACAATTAAAAAAAGCCGCAGTACTGCGTATTTCTCTGCTAATGAAAAAACTTTTTGTATAAATGATTTGCCGGAGACGATAAAATTTCTTTCCTCTCTTCAAGGGAAGGAGATACTGCTTATTATAGAAGGCGAAGACGCGGATGCACTGTACCGGAGAATTCTGGATTCAATCAAACTCCTGAGAGAAAATGCACGCGAGAATCCCGGCCTATATCGTCAGGAATGACCACTGGATAGAAGACGCGGCCGGAGGCAGTTTCCGGTCTATTAGTAAAGGAATCATCGAAAAGCGGAGACGGAAGGGTCCCGCTTTTTTGGTTTTTTATGGATGAAATGTATGCGCTTAATAAAGTTGTTTCAAAAATTCACGTCATAAAGTATTATACCTTACCTAAGGTAACTCATGGCGTGTTTTTTATTACCATTTATCAGAGGTGGGAGATGGCTAAAAGTAAGGATTCATGGTGATTTTTTCATTTGAAAAAATGCTGGAATAGCTGTTATATAAAAAAGTTGTTTCCTGAAAAAGTGTTGTTGCGCAGTAGGGCCGTCCTGCTGACATCAATAGGAATGAAGTGAAAGGCTGTAGAAATATGGAACAAATGAATTTTTTGCCATGATTCAGCCGAATTAGGAGGTGAGTCCGGCGCCATTGGGGCACAACGACCGATAAACGAGGTGCGCTGACCGATGAAATTGCCGTGCTGACCGATAAACCTCTCTTTTAACGTTTCGGTGCGTCTTTTCAGCATTTCGGATCGGCTTTCTTCCGATTCGGAGCGAGTTCTGATCGATTGGGCGCGAGTTTCTGGCATTTCGGAGCGACATTTTAGTGATTCGGTGCGGCTTTCTCTCATTTCGGTGCGACTCAAACTCGATTCGGTGCGACTGATAGTTTTTTTCAGTTCCGACTCTACCTTTTTTGATTGGGTGCAGTTCTCTAAATCCGATCGGACTGTGCACGGAATTCGTCAACTGCACAACAGTCTGCTTTCTTAATTATAGAGTAGTAAAGGACTTTTTTGTCACGAAATCTGTGGGCGAACAAAAGAATTGCTGCATGAGTAAACAACTATTTTCTCTAATCGATTTGTATTTCAGTGTGAGAATGCTATTTTGCGCTGTCCTGAGTAAACAGCTTTATTTGTATTTATCATGCAAAAAATAGTCCCGTGTTTTTTGCAGACGGCCGAATGCTCTTCTTATTGAAGGCATGTTCCCCTTTTAATAAACATACATTCGAAGTGAAAAGACTGTCGTCTGCAGAAAGAATAAGCGATTTTTCAATCGTGCAAAACGGCGTTCTTTCTGATCGATGCCATCGGCGGCCGGATCATCGGACAACACGGCTTTTTCCGATAAGCATGATCCGCGGCAAAGGAGGAAGTCATGAGCGATCGGAAACTTGCTGAAAAAATCATAGGAACCATGGGTACCGTTCTTGCAGCTCTTCAGGCATTTTTCGGGCTTTTCCTGCTGATTGCCCTCAGGTTCCCGGCGACGCATGCGGGTGTTGTAAGAAGCGCCGGCATGGCGAATGTTTTCGGAGCGTCGGACAGCCTGAACGCATTCAGCGTGCAGGCTGTAATTGCGGGTACCGTCTCATTCGCCGTCGCCGCAGCCGCGCTTTTTATTTTGAATGATAAAAAAGGGACACTGACGGGCATGATGCTGATCCTTGCAGGGGCAGAAAATAGTGTGGTCCTTTTTGCCGCGGGTCTTCCGGCCGGACTGGTTCTGATGGCTGCAGGAATGATTGCCTTGCTCAGAAGGACGGGTACTGAATAGGGCGCGAACTGCATCGGCATTAAAATGCCGGGCTGCTGGAAACCGGGAAAAACAAGATTGTCATTCAATAGTTAGAGAGCCTGCCCGACCACGTGCACATGATGATGAGTTTTCCACCTAACAGGACGCCGTTATCCATGGTTAAATCATTTTAAAGGGGCACTGGTTCAGGCAATATCCTGAAACCAGGCAGAAACCTTGGGGCCATCTCCGGTCACCCGGTTATTTCATGAGCCCCCCGGGCGATGTGTCGAAGGAGAGGGAGCCGGATATATTGAAAATCAGTTAACTGAATACAACAACGGATGCCCGAGACGTTGATTCATTCCGGCACTCAAGTACCGGGTTTTCTCAACTCAACCGGCGTCCTGTATAAAAAGATCACGCACCCGTTTGCAGGAGATCAGCTGCAGACGGATGCGCTTTTTGCCTGTCCAAAAACCGGACGGCCTATTTTCTGGATCTGAGCTGTACCGTTTCGGTCAGATTTTTGTCATCTGAAGCCGGTTTGACCGGAAGCACAAGTTTCTGTTTCGGTTTGCTCTGATCGGCGTCTGAAATCGTTCGCGGGAAAACTTTTGCCAGGCTAATGCCTTGTTTTTCCAACAGGCCGAGAATAGCCAGATTGTACTTTTCTTTCACTTTCATCCACTCTTCATATTCGGTGGTCGGAATAAAAAATTGCACGATTAAATTCTTGCTGGATGAAGTGATCCGGTCGAGATAGACCATCAGTCCGTCCTTAAGGATCTGCGGATCGTCGGAAAGAAGGCGGCGGACAGCCTGAATACAGATCGTCAGCTGTTCATTCGTCGTCTCAAGATCAAGCTGAACGTTCAGCGAAATCCGTCGTTTTTCCATTTTCGACAGATTGGTGATCGGCTGATTGGCAAGGGTGGAATTCGGTACGGTAACAAGCGCCTGCTCCGGCGTGCGGATCCTTGTCGATCGGAAGTTAATATCTTCAACGACCCCCTCAATGGTTCCGGTCTGGATCAGATCGCCTATCGTAAACGGCGCGTCGGTGATAATCACAAAACCGCCGAACAGATTGCTTAAAGTGTCCTTTGCCGCCATCGCAATGGCAAGCCCGCCAATTCCAAGTCCGGTGATCAGCCCGGTCACATGATAATTCCACTGTTCCAGAATCAGCGCGGCTGTCAGCACGACAACGATGAACTTGGTCAGCTTGGAAAGAAATGGAATGATGATATTATTAAACTGCAGGTCGAAACGGTCGCCCATCCTGTTGAAAAATATCCCGATCGCGTCGGAAAAAAGAAAGAAGCCCCAGCCAATCGAGAAAGTGGCGGCCGATTTGTACAAGAGCGAGAGGGCTGCTTTCCAATGGGCCGGCATCGGCAAGTAGGAGAGAGATAAATAGATGCCGGTCATGACGAGAATGAATATAATCGGCTTGCGAAACGCTGAGAACAGCGCTTCGTCGATCCGGCTTTTGCTCATCCTCGCAATTTTTGCAGTGAACTTCAGAAAGTACTTGGAAAACAGTTTTCCTGCCAGAATAAACATAAGAAAAATGGCGACGGCGATCGTTCCGTCAATCCATGTAATATTTGTCAGCCAAACAAAATTGTTCAAGATGATTTCACTCCGCGAAAAAATTTACTAGTTATTTATTATCATAACATGTTAGAGTTCGGAGCGCATGTGCAGAAATAAAACCTCTTGATTGACAGCAGACAATTGACTTCTGCCTTTATACTTTTATATGAGCGTGAAGCCGCGGCCGAATAGGGCAGGCGGTTTATTTACGGAGATATTTTTGAATTGATGAATCGAGGAGGCCTTTATAATGAAAAGAACCGGCGAATTTGTTCAATCTATTCTGGCAGCCGCTATTAATTTCCTGGCGCTGTTCTACGGAGCCCGTGCCCTGACGGTGAATCCGTCCGTCCTGAAACAGCAGCTCAGAGCCGCAGGATCCGCTCCGGATTCACAGGATATTAATAACGCAATCCACTTGTTTCATACTGGCGGATCCGTTCTCATCATTCTGTCAATTGTCAGCATCATTCCGGCAGGGATTGCCCTCATTCTTCTAAAGCGCAGCCATCCGAAACTCGGGGGATGGCTGTTGATCTTGTCCGGTGCGGCGAGCCTGATCGAAATCGTTCCGGGCATTCTCTATATCATTGCAGGAATCATGGCTTTGGTCAGGAAGCCGGCGCCTCAATAAGCTGTCCATGCCCATCGCGGATTTTAAGGGGGGAGGTTTTGAAAAATGACGGGAAAAAAGAACAGCGGCCGCGTACCCTTAAAAGCAGAAAAACGGTTCTGTCACACAAGGGGGCGACGGAGCCGTTTTTCTGTATCCTGCAAATATAAACTGAAATCCTTTTCTCACTTGTTGCCTTCCGTGAAGATCTGGAAAGTCACGCCGAACCGATCCGTTACAATGGCGTAAGCCGGGCTGAAAAAAGTTTTCTGAAGCGGCATTTTGACCGCACCGCCCTCGCTCAGCGCCTCGAAAATCCGGCCCGACCGTTCCTTGTCATCGACCGTGATGCAGATGGTTATCTGATCGCCGGGCTTGCTGGACTGCCCGGGAAAATTGTCGGAAAACATTAAATCGGAATCGCCGATTTTTACCAGGGCATGAGAAACAAGCTTCTTGGCTGCTTCCGGAAGAGGAGCATTCGGATTTCCCGGCATTTCTCCGAAAGTCTGTTTGAAGACGACTTTTGCATCCAGTGCTTTTTCATAAAACTGAATCGCTTCCTCAGTGTTTCCGTTCATCATCAAATAGGGACTTAATCGCAACGGCATGATCAATCCGCTCCTTTTTATACTTTTTAAAGGTCATCTGTCTTATTGCATAGAATGATTATACAAGAAGGAACATACGTTTGCAATCGTGCGGGTGCCGAATTCAACACCTTTACAGAATCTTTAAAACAGACGGATGTCTGAACGGTCGTTTGCCGATCCGGCAGATAAATGAAACATGCTGTGCGGAAGACTGTGAAAACAGCCCGAGTCAGCATATGGCTGCTTACTCCGTCCGGGCAGTAAAATAATTGCAGGGGGTGACTCCGGTATACCCTGTGTCATTGCCATTATGAACTTAAATCGGGATTAAGCTGAAAGCGTCCAGATTGTTCACAAACCAATCGGCCGAACTGAAGGTCCGTTAAGTATGTTAAAATAAAAGATAGAACAGAAAAAAGCAGCCGGCTCTTATTTAATCCCTTCCAAGCGGCGGAATCTGTCTGCCGCCGTTTCCCATCGTGCCGGCCGGAGGTGCCGTGATGTCTTTCTCTCAAAGCGATAAGATTGGATTGCTGGTTCACAACATGAAAATATTGAGCAGGATTTTGAAAATGGCTTCGGCGAATACGCGCATGATTGTCGCCGCCCAGTATACGGCGGCAGGGGAAGCAGCCGATGAAACAGCCTTTCGCGATATGGATCAGAGGCTGAAAAAAGGAGCCGGCTGGTTTTCCATATTAAGCCGGGATATCCGCTTCTGCCTGGACGCTATGCTCTTAATCGACAAAAAGCAGACATCCGGCAGCGCCGAGCTGCTTTTTGACCGATACAGGAAATTGGTAAAAAGCGGTTTTTTACGGCAGCAGCAAACCTATATTGCGGCGGCGATGCTGGCCGGAGCTGAGGAAAACGGCCTGGACGCTATTATAGCTAAAGCCAATGAGATGTACAAGCTTTTGAAAAAACGGCATTTCGTACTGACGAACGGCGGCGATGTGTCGCTGATCATTCTTCTCGCGCAATTAGATGCCGAGGCACCGGTGCTTATCGAACGTGAAGAATACTATTTTGAAGGGCTGCAGAAATACGGCTTTCGCAGAAATAATGATTTACAGACGCTCGCCTGCGTGCTGGCCTTTCTGTCCGATCAGCCGTCCCGCTCTCTGATTGAGAAGTGTGCCGCGGTCAAAAATTCGATCGCGGCGAATCGCATCAGACTTCATTCGAACTGTTATCCTATATATGGAATGATTGCCTTATTACAGGATGAAGATCAGGCCGTTCAGGAGATTGCGAATTTTTATCAGGCGATGCGCGAAGAAAAAATGAGTCTGTTTATCGACAAAGATTTTTACTTTCAGACAGCTGCCCATCTCTGCATCGGAAGCCGGCTCCAAGCGGAGGGACAGGAAAGGGCGGCGGATCCGGGCATCGTGAGCATGACCGATCTGCTGATCCGGGCACAGGAGGCTGCCCAGGCAGCGGCAATGGCCGCATCCGCAAGCGCCGTCATTGCCGCAAACAGCAGCGGGGCAAACTGAGGAGCGGATGAACGCCGTCTTCATTCATCCCGATCCTGTTCGCCGCGTTTTTTCCTGTTGAAGTATCCGACTGAATAAACGGTGAGAAAACAAATGAAAAAGACGCCGCCCGTGATCCATGCAAACTGTTTATGCAGCGGATCGACAACGAAATTCAGCAAACCGACCCCCAGACCGACGGCCAGCGCGATCAGGAACAGTCCGTAATACGGCATCGGTTTTCTGCGCCTGTGTTTGCTCATTTCATCCATATCGGCAGAAACCCGCATTTGCAAAAAGCTTATAATAACGCCGGTCCCGGTAAATACAAGAAAAAGGGGCGACTGGAATGCCGCATCCGCTCCTCTTGAAATTCCTGTATAAATCAAAACAGCCAATATTCCCAGCGTTTGAAAGATAAAAACAATGCGGATATTTTTCAGCAATTCTATTTTCAGCCGTTCATCTGTCACTCGTTTCATTTTTGTTCTGCCTCTTTTCAATCCAAAAAATGTCATCCAGTGTTTTGCCGGTCGCATGACAAATCGCGAGACACAGTTTCAGCGTTGGATTATATTTTCCTTTTTCAATCAGGCTGATGGTCTGCCGCGTCACACCGCTTTTTTCCGCTAACTGCTGCTGTGTCAGCCCTGCCTCGACGCGGGCGATTTTTAAGTCATTCATCAATTGTTCAACACCTCATTACTCATATTGTAACATATAGATTACATAGTGTACTTTATAAATTGCATCTAGTCAAAGTGTTTTTTAAAGTTAAAATTGTGTCATGACTTAAATAAGAGTAAGATAAGATAGAATATGAAGAGCGGACAGATTCAAGCCGCTGTTGTTTCGTGAAATGATTCAGGTCCCGGAATCCGGCGAAACTTTTTTGGGGTGTTTGCGTACTTTGTAGCGTGCACAGAAGGAGTGATTTTTTTATGGCCAAAAATTATGACCTGGTCCTATTAGGAGGTGGAACAGGCGGGTATGTAGCGGCGATCCGTGCCGGCCAGCTCGGTTTGAAGACGGCTGTCGTCGAAAAAGAGGCTTTAGGCGGCACCTGTCTCCATAGGGGCTGTATCCCGACGAAAGCGCTGCTGAGGAGCGCCGAAGTTTTCTCGACGGTGAAGGAGAGCGATACATTCGGTATCGGAATCGCTCAGGCGGCGCTTCATTTCGATAAGATTCAGGAACGAAAGCAGAGAATTGTCGAAACGCTCCATCAAGGAGTCAAACAATTAATGAAAAAAGGGAAAATAGATATCTATCACGGCTTGGGGCGGCTTCTCGGTCCGTCGATTTTCTCGCCGCTTCCGGGTTCTGTGTCGGTTGAATACGGTGATGATCGTGAAAATGATATTCTGACCGCAAAGAATGTGATCATCGCCACCGGATCGAGGCCGCGTTCGCTTGCCGGTCTGACGATTGACGGCGACCGGATCCTGACTTCGGACGAGGCACTGGATCTAAATGAATGCCCGGACTCGATCCTAATTGTCGGCGGCGGAGTGATCGGCGTCGAATGGGCATCGATGCTGTCCGATTTCGGCTCAAAGGTGACCATCGCCGAATACAGCGATCGAATCGTTCCTTCGGAAGATCGGGCCATTTCGCAGGCCCTGACAAAGAATTTTCAGAGGCGCGGTATAAAGATATACACAAGGGCCAGAATCCTGCCGGAGACGGTGGAGAAATCCGGAGATGTGCGGATCGAAGCTGATCTTTCAGGGGAAAAGAAAGTTTTTTCTGCTGAGAGGCTGCTCGTTTCGGTCGGCAGGCAGCCGAATACGGAAGACATCGGGCTTTCGAATACGTCGATTGAAACGGAAAAAGGATTTATTAAGACCAATGCGTTCGGACAGACAAAAGAAGCGAATATTTATGCGATCGGCGATGTGATCGGCGGGCTGCAGCTCGCCCATGTGGCGGCGCGTGAAGGGATAAAGGCGGTGGAGCATCTGGCCGGCCTTTCTGTTGAACCGCTTGACCCGGAGCTGGTTCCCCGCTGCATTTACACCCGGCCTGAGGCGGCTTCGATCGGCATGACGGAAGCGGAGGCGAAAAAGGGGCACGTCGTGAAGGTCGGCAAAGTGCCCTTCCGGGCGATCGGCAAGTCGCTGGTGTACGGCGATTCCGAAGGCTTCGCGCAAATCATTGCCGATAAATCAAACAACGATCTTCTCGGTATCCATCTTTTCGGGCCGCATGCAACGGATCTGATCGGCGAAGCGGCACTGGCCAAGCTGCTTGACGCAACTCCGTGGGAGGTCGCGGAAGCGGTTCATCCGCATCCGACGCTGGCCGAGGTCATCGGCGAAGCAGCACTGGCCGCAGACGGGAAAGCGATTCATATATGAAACCAGCGAATGAGGGGGAGAACATAATGGAAAATCGTCATCATGCTTTAGGTTTTTCGGATCAGGATGTCTTAAAAATGTATGAAATCATGCTGAAGGCCAGAAGGGTCGATGAGCGTCTCTGGCTTTTGAACCGGGCGGGAAAAATTCCGTTCGTCGTTTCCTGTCAGGGCCAGGAGGCGGCGCAGGTCGGCGCAGCCTTCGCTTTGAATCATGAAAGAGATTATGTTGCCCCTTACTATCGCGATTACGGATTTGTGCTTGCCTGGGGGATGACGGTCCGCGAAATGATGCTGAACAATTTTGCCAAGGCGGAAGATCCGAATTCAGCCGGGCGCCAGATGCCGGGTCATTTCGGCTATAAAAAGCTCCGGATGCTGAGTCATTCGTCCCCGGTCACGACACAGAATCCGCACGCGGTCGGCATTGCTCTTGCCGCCAAATTAAAGGGCGACGATATTGTAAGTTTCGTAACGTTCGGCGAAGGGTCGTCCAATCAGGGCGATTTTCATGAGGCGGCTAATTTTGCCGGCGTACACAAACTGCCCGTGATCTTTATGTGTGAAAATAATCATTATGCCATATCAGTCGGATTGAACCACCAGCTCTCCTGTGAACATATATCCGACCGGGCAAAGGGCTACGGTATGTTCGGCAGGACGTTTGACGGAAATGATCCGCTCGCCGCATACTCGGCTGTCAAAGAAGCTGCGGACCGGGCACATCGCGGTGAGGGGCCTTCTCTGCTTGAGGCCGATTGTTACCGCCTGACGCCGCATACAAGCGATGACAACGACATGACCTACCGGACGAAGGCGGAAGTCGATGAAGCGAAGAAACGCGACGGCGTACCGGCATTTGCCGCCTATTTACGTGAGCTGGACATTTTAACGCCGGAAAGAGAAAAAATAATCGAAGAACGGATCAGAAAAGAAATCGACGAGGCGACGGACTACGCCGAGAAGGCGCCCTTTGCCGATCCGGAAACCGTCCTTCGTTATGTATACGAGGAAAAGGATTAAGGGGGAGTGGACCATGGCAATCATTTCATATATCGAAGCCGTTAATCAGGCGTTGAAGGAAGAAATGGAACGCGACGAAAATGTTTTTGTTCTGGGAGAAGATGTCGGCAGGCGAGGCGGTGTTTTCCAGGCGACCAAGGGTCTATATGATCGGTTCGGAGAAAAACGTGTGATGGACACGCCTCTTGCCGAATCGGCGATCGTCGGCGTCGCCATCGGTGCGGCTATGTACGGCCTGCGTCCGGTCGCCGAGATGCAATTTGCCGACTTCATGCTTCCGGCAACCAATCAGATTATTTCCGAGGCGGCCAAGATGCGCTACCGTTCCGACAATGACTGGTCTGTGCCGCTGACCGTCCGCGCTCCATACGGCGGCGGAGTGCACGGCGGCCTCTACCATTCACAGTCGATGGAGGCGGTTTTCGCCCATGTTCCCGGACTTAAAATTGTCATGCCGTCGACTCCGTATGACGTCAAAGGGCTTCTGAAGGCTTCGATCCGCGCCAACGATCCGGTGCTTTTTTTTGAGCATAAGCGCGCTTACCGGCTGATCAAGGGTGAAGTGCCCGATAACGAGTACGTACTGCCGATCGGAAAGGCGGATGTAAAACGGGAGGGAGAGGACGTAACGGTCATTACCTACGGCCTTGCCGTTCATCTGGCCCTTCAGGCCGCCGAAAAACTTGCCGGCGAAGGCATCTCCGCTCACATCCTTGATCTGCGCACGGTCTATCCGCTTGATAAAGAAGCGATCATTGCCGCGGCCAAAAAAACCGGAAAAGTGCTGCTCGTGACTGAAGACACGAAGGAAGGCAGTGTCATCAGCGAGGTTGCGGCAATTATTGCCGAGAGCTGCCTGTTTGATCTGGATGCACCGGTCCGAAGACTGGCGGCGCCGGATGCACCGGCCATGCCTTATGCGGCTCCATTGGAAAAAAAGTTTGTGCTTGATTCGGAAAAATTGGAACAGGCAATCCGTGATCTGGCGGAATTTTAAGGGAAGAGGCGGAATAAATGAGCATTGAAAAAATGGCGATGCCGCAATTAGGAGAAAGTGTCACTGAGGGAACGATCAGCCAGTGGCTTGTGTCTGCCGGCGATACCGTTAATAAATATGATCCGATTGCCGAGGTCACAACCGACAAAGTAAACGCCGAAGTTCCGTCAAGTTTTTCAGGGAAAATAACCGCATTGCTTGCAGAAGAAGGGGAAACGCTTCCTGTCGGCCGGCCGATCTGTGCAATCGAAGTGGCAAACGCCGTCGATCGGGAGCGCGCTCCTCAGAAACAGCAGCATCAGGCGGCAGCTGTTTCAGCAGCGGAAGAGCAGAATACGCCGATGAAAAAACGCTATTCGCCGTCTGTCCGCCGTCTGGCCCGGGAGCATCATATTGATCTCGATCAACTGACGGGAACGGGAAGAAGAGGCCGGATTACCCGCAAAGACGTTGAGCGTTTTATAGCATCGGCCTCGGGTTTAGAGACAATCGGCGCCGGTGTTTCGGAAGAAAGAAACGACCGCCTTCAGACGGTGCCGACGGGGGCCGTATCTTTCTCTGAAGCGGCACGTCAGGCGGCACCGATTCAAATACCCGCACAGCCTTCTCAGACAGAGGCCGGCGATATTGATGTTCCGCTGACCGGCGTGCGGCGGACGATCGCCAAAAACATGGTGCGCAGCAAGCACGAGATTCCTCACGGCTGGATGATGATTGAAGTCGACGTTACAAACCTGGTCAATTACAGGAATCGGATCAAGGATGCATTTCTGAAAAAAGAAGGGCATAAATTAACCTATCTGCCCTTCTTTATTAAAGCGATTGTAACAGCATTGAAGGAATATCCGCGGATGAACAGTACATGGGCCGGAAATAAAATTATTGAGAAAAAAGCCGTCGGCATCTCGCTCGCTGTCGCGGCGGAGGATGCGCTTTACGTTCCGGTGATCAAAAACGCTGACGAAAAAAGTATTAAAGGTCTGGCGCTTGCTGTTGAAAATCTGGCCTCGAAAGTGCGCCATAACCGGCTGACTCCGGACGATATGCAAGGAGGGACTTTTACGGTCAACAATACCGGTTCCTTTGGCTCTATCGAGTCGCAGCCGATTATCAACTATCCTCAGGCAGCCATTCTGTCCGTGGAATCGATCGTCAGGCGGCCTGTTGTTGTCAACAACATGATTGCGATCCGGGATAGGGTCAATCTTTGTATCTCGATCGATCACCGCGTGCTCGACGGATTGATTACGGGGCGTTTTCTTGCCCGTGTCAAAGAACTGCTTGAAAACATCTCGGCCGAAAACACACCGATTTATTAAGTGCGGCTTTCTTTATGGATTGAGACAGAAGCATAAACATCATGATCAACGCCGGGCGGGGGCCCGGCGTTATGATTAACTGCATTCCGTATCTCTTTTAAACAGACGTCCGGGCCGAGTCCATACGGGTTCAGTCCTGAGAGGGCACCGATTCGTTTGCAGAGGGCGCCTTTTCATTCGAAAAATTTTTTCCGGCCGGATGGGCTCTATGCGTCCAGACGCCCTTGATCCTCGGCTGACCTCATGCTTCGGTCGGACCAGCCTTTTGCATTAAGAAGCCGGTGGAGCACCGGACCGTACAGAACAAAGAAGCCGACTGAGAAGCAGACCGTAGCCGTCCCCAGCAAAAAGCCGCCGATAACATCCGTCGGATAATGGACCCCGAGATAGACTCTCGAAAGCATAATCATAAAAATAAGACTCATCGCCGCCAGTTCGATCAGTACTTTCTGATAGAGCTTTCGCAAGTAAATGGAAGAAAGGGTGGCGATCATTCCGTAAAATACCGTCGCAGCAATTGCGTGCCCGCTCGGAAAACTATAGCCCGATTCATTGATTAGCCGATCAATAGTCGGCCTGGGGCGCCCGATCAGTTGTTTTAATAACGGATTTAATATGGCGGCACTGAGGAGCAGTGTTGTGCCGAACCAAAGAGCGGCAACAAAATAACGCCTGATCGCAAGCAGAATGACGATGAGTAGTGTCAGGGATATCATGACCGCCGGACCGGCGAGCCTTGTGACGCCGATCATCAGCCTTGTGTTCAGAGAAGTGATAGGGTGCTGAACAAAGTAGATCAGATAAATGTCAAAACGGCCGATTCTTTGAACGTTCTGGGCAATTGTGACGCTTTCGAGAGTAAATAATAGCAGAGCGATGCTCCCTGTAATAAACAGGACATTGATCTTTGTCTGACTGATTCTTTTCATATTTGGCGCACTTCCTTAAACGGACGGTTGCAGAACGAAGAGGAAAATCAAATTTTTGCCGTGACTCCTGTTTCACTCGGCCGCGTGATGCTTTGAAACATTTCGGGCCTTGTTTCTTTTTTTCTGCCAATAAAACTTTCGCTCATTTGTCCGAAAATCGGTTTCCTTTCTCTGGAAATCAAATATTCAACGCACAGATCCGGTTGAACCGATAACACTGAAAAAGAGCAGTGCGGGGGCATTCATGGCGGACAGGCCGCAGGAGACGGTCCGGATGTTCGGGCGCTTACTATGAATCTTTAAAAATCTCATGCTTTCCAATAGTGCAGGAAAGACTTTGCCGACGCATTCTTTTAAAATCGATGAAAAAAACTCCGAATTTGTTCAACCCGTCCTTGAACGGTCGCTCCCCCTGCAATAAAAGAAAGCAGCAAAAATAGCCCCGTTCCGTATTACCGGCTTTCTCCGCAATTATTTTAAAAAGGACAAAGGGATCCTTGTTTCATATATATTATTCATACTGTCGACAGGCGATCACCGCTGTACTATGATTAAATTGTCTGTCTGTAAAAAAAAGATATGAAAAGAGCATGGAAATGCCGTCCGGAAAAGGAGCGTTCAAAGATTGATGATTGTCGGAATTATTGCGATTATGTTTATTGTCGGACTTCTGCTCGGTTTTGTCGGAGCAGGAGGATCGGGATTCATTATTTCGATTTTAACGACTGTTTTTGGCTTTTCCATCCATACGTCGCTTGGCACGGCGCTGGCTGCGATGATTTTTACATCGGTTTCCGGATCGATCAGCCATTACAAAGAGGGAAATATGCTTCTGAAAGCGGGGATTCCGGTCGGGCTGTTCGGGGCCGCCGGAGCGTGGTTCGGTTCAGCCTGGTCGGCATGGATCCCTGCAGGTGAATTGAAATGGATGACTGCAGGTATACTGTTCTTATCCGCGCTGCTGATCTGGCTGAGAATGATTGTAATCGGCAGAAGAAAAAAGGATCTGCGCCAGGACGACTTGCCGGCCGGTTTTCATTTTTGGCTGCGCGCTGCGGCGGTCGGGCTTGTCAGCGGTGTCCTCTCCGGACTATTCGGCATCGGATCTACTCCGTTTATTCAGCTCGGCCTGATGTTCTTGCTGAATTTCTCCTTCAGACGCGCCGCAGGGACGACGATGCTTGTGATCATTCCCATAGCTCTGTCTGCCGGAATCAATGATCTGCGGCTGGGATACCTTGATCTGGGCCTGCTCTTTGAGGTTATTGCCGGAACAATGAGCGGTGCCTATCTCGGGGCTAAATTTACAAAAAGGCTTCCTCCGCCTTTTCTCAGGGCGGGGATGATTATCGTTCCGATTCTCGGAGCCTTGCTGCTTATCGTCTGACCGGAAACGAGTGCCGCTCAGCTGATCATTGCAAAAATCAGTGCTGAAACTGTCGAGAGCACCAGCGCGCCGGCCATAATGTAAATGACAAATTTAAAGAGTTTTTTAGGCATATCTGCAACTTCCTTTTTACTTTAATTGGAACGGGCGATCCGGGAAGGATCTACACTTACCCATTATAGACGGCGCAGCGGTCCATTGACAACGATTGGACTGATTTTCCCGGAGGCAGTATGATAAAATAAGTAAAGACTAAGGGGCACATGCATTCGGCCGGCGAACGGAAACGGGTGATGGTTTTGGTCAACAGAGAACGTCTTGTCAATACATTTCTTGAACTAGTGAAGATAGACTCGGAAACCGGCGAAGAGAAGATGATTTCCGAAGTCCTGAAGCGGAAATTTGCGGCTCTCGGCTTAACGGTTGAAGAAGACGATGCGAAAGCGGCGACCGGCCATGCGGCGAACAATCTGATTTGCACGCTGCCGGGGAATGCCCCGGGAACGCCGATTTATTTCGGCTTGCATATGGATACCGTGTTTCCCGGGAGAAACGTCACGCCTTCCGTTTCGGACGGTTGGATCGCTTCGGATGGCAGGACGATTCTCGGTGCGGATGATAAAGCGGGACTGTCCGCCGTTCTCGAAGCGCTGAAGGTCATTCGGGAGAAAAAGCTTTTCCATCCGGATGTGCAGGCCGTCGTGACCGTCGGCGAGGAGGCGGGGCTGCTCGGAGCCAAAGCGCTGGACACATCGCTTGTGAAAGCAGAATACGGATTTGTACTCGACAGCGACGGTCCGGTCGGCGATATTATTACTGAGGCCCCCTACCTGACGAAACTTGCAGTCAGTCTGTTCGGGAGAACCTCTCATGCAGGGATTGCCCCGGAAAAAGGGATTTCTGCCATTACGATGGCGGCAAAAGCGATTGCAAGAATGCCCCTCGGCCGGATCGATAGCGAGACGACCGCCAATATCGGCCGTTTTAAGGGAGGAAGAGCGTCCCATGTTGTCTGCGACTATGTCCGTGTCCTTGCGGAAGCGCGTTCCCTGACCCGGGCCAAAATGGAGACGCAGGTGAAAAAGATGACCGGTGCCTTTGTAAAAACGGCGGAGGAAATGAACGGGAAAGCCGTGGTGCAGGCCAATCTTATCTATCCCGGCTATCGCTTCGGCGAAAATGACGCGATTGTTCAGATTGCCGCAAAAGCGGCCGCAGCAATCGGCCGGACACCGCATCTGCTGAGCAGCGGAGGCGGAAGCGACGCGAATGTGATCTGTGAAAAGGGGATCCCGACCGTAAACCTGGGTGTCGGCTATGAAAAGATCCATACAACCGAGGAACGGATACCTGTGACCGAACTCGAGAAGACCGGCGAACTGGTTCTTTCGCTCATTCGACAGGTGACCGGCCGCCCGTTTGACCGGTGATCAAATCTTTGACAGGGAGAGGAATGCAAATGAGCACCGCGAAAAAAACGCGCGTCATCTTCCACGTCGATATGAACAGTTTTTATGCGTCCGTTGAAATTGCCCGCCATCCCGAATGGGAACGCATGCCGCTGGCCATTGCGGGAAAAGCGGAAGAACGTCACGGCATCATCGTGACGAGCAGCTACGAGGCGAGAAAAATGGGCGTCCGGACAACCATGACGGTCCGGGAAGCCCGCATGAAATGCCCGGAACTGATTGTGAAGCATCCGGATTTTGAGCTTTACAGGGCGGTATCCGAGCAGCTTTTCGACATGCTGAAAACCTATACGCCTCTTGTTGAGAAGGCTTCGATTGACGAAGGGTATATGGATGTCAGCCGGCTGATCCCGCAAACGGATCCTTTGCAACTTGCCGGACAATTACAGCAAAGAATATATTCCAGTCTTCATTTACCGTGCAGTATCGGCATTGCACCGAATAAGTTTCTGGCCAAAACGGCTTCCAATATGAAAAAACCAATGGGCCTGACCGTTTTGAGGAAACGGGAGCTGGCTGAAAAACTATGGCCGCTTCCGATCGGGGAAATGCATGGTGTCGGACCGAAATCAGAAGAACGTTTTCGAAAATCGGGCATTCGGACGATTGGCGATCTGGCCAAACGTGAATCCGGAGAAATCGCCGAACGGTTCGGCATACCGGGAAAACGGCTGCAGGAGCGAGCTAACGGTATCGATGACCGCGCTGTCGATCCGGAGGCATGGGATCGGTTCAAGAGCATCGGACACTCAGTCACATTGGCCCGTGACACGCAATCAGGCACCGTTATCCGTCAGACATTGGATCAACTTTCGGAAAAACTTGAGCGTCAGATAAAAAAAGAACATGTCGTCTGCTATGAGCTAACGATAATGATCCGTTATTCAGACTGGAAAACGGTAACGCGGCACGGGTCGTCGATCCAGCCAATCCGTTCCAAAAGAGCCATCATGGACGGTGCGCTTGAGCTTTTTCACGCAAACTGGAACGGCGGTGCCGTGCGCCTCCTTGGCGTGACGCTTTCATCTTTTCAGCCGATCAGTCTTTCGACGAAACAGCTGGATTTATTTTCTTACGAGGACGACGCCAGAAATGAGACGTTGATCAATCTGATGGACAGAATTAACGAAAAGTTCGGAGACGGGGCAATCCGTCAGGCTGGCAGCCTGATTGATCAGGGGAAAAACAGCCTGCCGGCTGATGATTGAACGGGAAGAATGTATTTTTTGCAGCTTCTTTTACTGTCTGTCTGCTTGACGGCTGTTTCCGTTTATTTTTTCAAGAAAAAAAGGGTGAATTCAATGGATTTTACATTTCTGGGAACCGGGGCCGGGATGCCCGCAAAAGAAAGGAATGTGACGTCGCTCGCTTTAAGTTTTCCGGAGTATGACGGCGATCTTTGGCTTTTCGACTGCGGGGAAGGCACTCAGCGTCAGATTCTTTATTCTTCGGTCAAACTGACGAGGCTGACGGTTATCTTTATCACGCATCTCCATGGCGATCATCTGTTCGGGCTTCCCGGCATTCTCGGCAGCCGATCGTTTCAGGGAGCCGAAGGGCCGCTGCTGATCATCGGCCCGACAGGACTCGGCCAGTTCATTGAAACGTCTTTGCGCGTTTCAGGAACCCATTTGCATTATCCGGTCATCGTGCACGAAATCAAGCGTGCGGGTATCGTTTACGAGAATGAGCATTTTGTCGTCAAAGCAAAAGAACTGGATCATGGGATCATGAGCTACGGTTATCGTATTACGGAAAAAGATCAGCCGGGGGAACTGCTGGCCGATAAGCTGGGACAATTGGGAATCGAACCCGGGCCGATTTACAGAGAATTTAAAGAGAAACCGGAAGTGGTGCTGCCTGATGGCAGACGGATTCTTACGGCGCCTTTTGTCGGAGAGAAAAGAAAAGGGCGGCGCATCGCTATTATCGGCGATACGCGCCCCTGTGCGCAGACGGTCGAACTTTCCGACCGTGTCGATGTTCTGATCCATGAAGCAACGTTCCGCCATGAGGCGGCAAGCATGGCCCATGATTATCATCATTCAACTTCTGTTCAGGCAGCAACGATTGCCAGAAAGGCATCTGCCGGGACGCTGATTCTGACCCATCTCAGCTCCAGATATCAGAAAGAGGAACAATCGTCTCTCCTTTCGGAAGCAAAAAGCATTTTTCCGAACACGCTGCTGGCCTCCGATCTGTGGACCTTCCATCTTCAGCGCCGGCCTCGCTGAGGGATACTGCGGTTTCCGAATGATTCTGATTCTGCCGCTTTTCAAGTACACCTATTATATGTATATGAAAAAGAGCCTCTCAGCTGGAGGCTCTTTTTGCGTTTCGTTTAATAAATTATTTGAGAGATAAAGATCGGATGCCGATCATTTCGCTTCTCTTTCTGCATTTTCCGCATAGCTGTATTCGCCGTTCGTTTCACCGTAACCGTATGCCCCGTGTTCGCTGATATCGATTCCGGCCGTTTCCTGATCAGCCGTCACACGGATGCCGATCGTCGCCTTGATAATGCTCAGAACGATAAGGGAAACGATACCGACGAAAACGAAGGCACTGGCGACGCCCAAAATCTGAACGCCGAGCTGGTAGAAACCGCCGCCGTAGAAGAGCCCCGGACGGCCGACACCGACGATTTTTACAAGCTGCGGAGCAGCAAAGAAACCGGTCGAGATCGTCCCGATCATGCCGGAGATGCCGTGTACTGAAAAGGCATAAATCGGATCGTCCAATCCTTTGCTTTCAAAGAACTGCGAAGTCCAGTAAGTAAAGGATCCGGCAACCGCCCCGATAACAATGGCTGCCCACGGTTCAACGAAAGCACAGGAAGCAGTAATGGCGACCAGCGCTGCCAGCACACCGTTGCACATGGCGCCGATATCCGCTTTTTTTGAAAGAATCATAGCCGTAAACAAAGCACCCAAAGCACCGGCTGCTGCGGCAAGGTTCGTCGTCAGGGCAACATATCCGTAGAATTCCGGCTGCCCGACAGTGGAAGCAATGCTCCCGGGGTTAAAACCAAACCAGCCGATCCAGAGAATGAACGTACCGAGATAAACGAAAGGAATACTGTGCGCCGGAATGGCGTTCGGCTTTTTGTTTGTAAACTTCCCGATTCTCGGCCCGAGAAGCAGCGTGCCGATCAGGGCCGCCGTCGCGCCCTGCAGGTGGACGACGGTCGATCCGGCAAAATCCTGCATGCCGAGATGAGCAAGCCAGCCGCCGGAATTCCATACCCAGTGCCCGACCACCGGATAAATAAAGGCCACAAATATGAGACCGAAAATGAAATAAACCGAAAGTTTCGCCCGTTCCGCAAAGCCGCCCCAGACGATAGCGAGAGATACGGCGGCAAAAGCGAGCTGGAAAAGGAAGGATATGGAATTGGTCCCGGTCGGCAGACCGCTCAGAAAGAAATTAGTAAAACCGATGAAGCCGTTCCCGTTTCCAAAAGCGATTCCGTAACCGAAGGCCCAAAAAGCAAGGGAGGCAACGGCTAAAGTGATGATTTGTTTGCCGGTGATATGGCCGGCGTTCTTGCTGCGCAACGACCCCGCTTCCAGAAAAGCAAAACCGGCCTGCATTAAAAGAACTAAGATTGCTGCAATAAATACCCATAATTCATAAGGATTGACCACATTCATGCACCAATGCTCCTCTCGTATATTATGAAGATATTATAACATATAATGTAAGTAAAAGTTACAACTAAATATTAAAAATATTCATTTATTTTTGAAAGGGCTTACAATCAAGACGATCGGTTCACTTTTTAAAGTATATACGATGAATGAACGGTTACTTAGGATAGGGGAAAAGCGAAGAAAACAGTGCATTTACTAGAAAGTAAAGGGATCTTTGTATTGATTTGCCGCGCTTTCCCCCGGGAAAACCGGAACGGTCCGCACGCTGCCGATCTAATAAAAAAGAGCCGCCCTTGCGACGGGCAGCTTTCAACGGAATAGGGACAAGTAAGAAAATATCACACCGTTTTTGAAACGGGATCAAGGACCGTGAGATCCGTGCCGAACTTGCACATCGAATCACAATCACATTTTAAATCAGAAAATAAAATATAGTTCATGGCCGACGTCGTTCCTTGAAAAGAAGGGCGCAGCAACTGTGCCCGGATCTCCTGCTCACGTTTATCCGGTGCAACAAGAAACAGTCTGCACGATTTATTGCTCAAAGATAATGAAAGATCATAAAGTCTGAGTATCCCCGAGTAAATCGAAGTACTTTTTTCCACCTCAAATCCGCTGACGATCTCTCTGTCCTGATTGAGCCAGATCACATCGATTAATGAAATCGTATCGAATGTTTTTTTGGGAAGGCCCGATAGCGGCAATCTCGGCAGAGAGTACTCGCCCAGTTTTTTCCCGCGCCATTCCCGCTGATGATCATTCTGAGCGATCCATATCGAATATCCCAATGCCTTTCCGAGCTTGGCCAGATAATATTGCATTTCGCTGTGGGTAGTCTCCTCGGACAGATCGTCCAGGACTTGCCGATGCCTTTTGTTAAAATCTCTCATTCTTCTTTTTCCTTCATCTTCCAGAAATCTGCCGGCATTTTCCGGTATAATAAGCCGACCCGAGCCGATTTCAAAAAACAGTCCGGCAACGGCTCCGAGATCTTTCGACAAAGCAAATTGTTTATTTGCCGCAAGGACGGCAGCTCTCATTTCCAAATAGGCAGTCCAGGAACCGAGTTTTGTTTTGCTGTGGAATAAAGCATTGAATCCCCTGACAATTGCTGTATTGAACGGAGGGAATAAGGTCGGGTGCAGGAAATAAATGATATTAGCGACAGCCGGTCCCAGCCCCTTGATATGCAATTGATCGAGTCTGATCATTGCATTCTCTATCTGTTCCCCGTTCTTTGCCTGCAGGCAGGCATTTAAAAATCGACCGAAAGCCAGCTGATTTTCCGCATTTTCATAGATATCCGGAATGCGGAGCTTGGGTTTCCAGAAAAACGCGTGAGCCGCGCCTTCGAAAATTTGTTTCTGTTCGGATATGGCAGTGACGACGGTTTCAAGACTGGATCCTTTAAAGTCATTCCCGAACGTTCTGTTTTCTATTTCGGAAACGACCTTCCCGACTCCTTTTTTTATCGTACGAAAAGCTTTAAGCCGTTCATTATTATTGATAAACCATGTGTGATAAACGGATTCTTCGTCTTTCCTGTATTGCTCTATAATGGTGTTTACCCTTGATATGTCCAAATGGCCGCTACCTCCGGAAAAATAGGCTTGCCCTTATTATAACTTAAACGGGTATCTCCTCAAACCATGTATCCAGTAGGGACACAGCACGGGATTCTTGCGAAAAGCGATCGCCTGACACGGGCGGCAGTCGATTCGAATGTTCAGGCGAACGGTGCTTGATCCCGCTGAAAAAAAGAAATATTCTGCGCGGGCGCTGCATGACGGAAACGTGCGGTCTTTTTCTTCGGCCCGCCGCGAATTCCTGTGAATCGCGGCTAAAATCGCCGGGAAACACTGGCGTATCATCAGCAAAGTGCAAAATATCAAAAGTAACAGGCAGAAAGTCGTCAGTAACGACCAAAGAATCGCCAGTAAACAGACTGGAATCAATAAGTACGAATAATCAGAACATGGGTATCATTTCTGACTGATCGACCAACCGCGTCCGGGAGTTTATCGATCTTCACCGGGAGTTTATCGGTCGTTATGCCGGGTTTATCGATCTTCACTGGGAGTTTATCGGTCGTTATGCCGGGTTTATCGATCTTCACCGGGAGTTTATCGGTCATTATGCCGGGTTTATCGATCTTCACTGGGAGTTTATCGGTCGTCGTGCCGGGTTTATCGATCTTCACCGGGAGTTTATCGGTCGTCGTGCCGAATTTATCGACCATCGTCGGGAGTTTATCGGTCATTATACGTGAATTATCGGTCATCTCGCCTGTTTTATCGATCGTTCTTTTTATCGCCCGCCGCGGAAGTTCAGAGATCGCAGGCATACTCTTCGTCTTTCGAGAGATTGACGGTCTCAGGAAAAGTCGGTCATCATTTGACGGCACAGCAGGAAAAAAAACTAAAGAGATACGCATATAACCTAAATAGCATAAAGGGAGGCGGTCAGAACGGCGGCAGCAAACGTTTAAAAAAACTGCTTTCGAAAAAGCCCGGATGATTCACCGCGATGCGACGGCCAGTTAAATAAGAGCAGCTTATGATCCGAACGGGCACCAATTTTTGAACGCTTTTCTAAACAGTTTCTTCATAATCGCTGAGTATGCTTAGAAGAGGACGACGGAAAAACACACTCCGTCTGCCGGCCGGTGAGGCATGCTGCAGGCCTTTATAATAAAAAAAGAAAGGATCGTGACGGCAATGATGGGATGGAATGACGGAATGATGGGCGGCTGGAGTATCGGACTGGGTGTCGCGGGATGGCTGATTCAGCTTCTCTTCTTTATCGCGATTATCTATCTGGCGTTTGTTCTGATTCGGCGGCTGCATCATGCACCGGGATCGGGAAGAGAAAATCACAGTGAAGAAATTTTAAGGGAACGGTTTGCCCAAGGTGAGATAACAGCGGAAGAGTACAAAAAAATGAAAGAAATCCTGAAAAAATAATTTCCGGCCGTTCAAACAAAAATGTTCTCTCAGTTGGGGAGGGGGAACCGTCAATTTCCGGTTTCATGGACATGTTTTCACAAACGAATGAATGGAATCGGAGCACGGGTAACTGATCGGATCCATTATAAAGCAAGGGGGGATAAGCCGGAACGGCTTATCCCCCCTTAACTCTTGGCAATCGCCCGATTTACTCGGGCTTATTTATTTCTGTTCTGCTCGGCACGTAGTTCGAATGATAGTCCGTGTATTCTACTTCCGTTACCATGCCGGCGTTCGCATGATGAAGATCGTGGCAATGAAACAGCCAGATTCCGGGATTGTTTGCCAGAAAAGCAATTTCGTATGTTTCTCCGGGTTTGACATTCAGTGTATCTTTATAGATGGGCGAACCGGTAAAAGGCTTTCCGTTCCGGCTCAGAACCTGGAAAAAGTGGCCGTGCAAATGCATCGGATGATTATTTGCCCGGTCGCGATTGACGATCTTGATTTTCACCCGATCCCCGGTCTTTACCTGGATTGGATCCGTATTAGGAAAGGTTTTTCCGTTGATTGTATAAATCATCCCGTTCTGATCCATTCCTGCGTTGAGATTCATGGTATAGGAGACATCGTACTTTTGATTTAACGTGAATTCAGGTTTGGTCTGAGTTCCGTAATCGGCAAGATCAATCGCAGGCAGCGCCGTTCCGGCATCGGACCGATCGGCTGCGGCCGTACTGCCTTCGTAGTCAATCAGCGCCCTCATCCCGTCCGTACCTTTTACCGTCCCATGATCCTCGATATACCATTTTCCCGGATTATCGGCAGTGAAGGAAACATCATACCGCTCTCCGGGAGCAATGGAAATCACCCGGTTCTTAACGGCCTGTGGGTTGTTGACGGGCTGTCCGTCGGCGGCGATGACCTTAATACTGTGGCCATGGATATGAATATTGTGCACAAGATAGCCGCTGTTAATGAAACGGAGACGGACTTTATCGCCCTTTTTGACCGTTAAGGATTTCACTGAACTGCCGCTTTTTCCATTGATGGTAAACAGGTCGTACATGCTCATGTTATCTTTCATCATATTTCCAGGCAGGTTCGTGCCGTCCATATTCATACTGCTGCCGCTGCCTGAACCGCCCATATTCATGCCGGACATGCTTCCCATTCCGCTGTTCGTATTATTTTGCACGCCGGAAGTCATCGTTTTTATCTGATTTGTGATCTGATTCTTATCCGTTACCCATTCATCCAGCATCAGAGTATAATCCCTATCATATTTTTCTGCCGGGTCTTCGACAATAAACGCACCGTATAATCCGCGATCCACCTGATTCACAGAATCCTGATGGGAATGATACCAATAAGTTCCCGGTTTATCGGCAACAAATTCATACGTATAGCTCTTTCCCGGTGCAACGGCATTTTGTGTCACCCCGGGGGCGCCGTCAACTTTATTGGGAACGGGATAGCCGTGCCAGTGGATCGATACCGGAGCCGATAGATTGTTTTTCAGTGTGACACGGATTTTTTGCCCCTTGCTCACACGGATCTCAGGCCCCGGAACCGAGCTGTTAAATGTCCAGACCGGGACGGTTGTCCCGTTACCGAGCTTTTGGGTACCTTTTTCAGCAACGAGTGTAATATTGGGTCCCCTTAATATCCCGGCAGATGATGATACGGCAGATTCACTGCCCGCCGCCGTGTTGTCTCCTGAACGGCTGTTACTTTTTGTTGCTGCAGAACATGCTGTGATCAGCAATAATGCCGAAACAGCCATTGCGGCAAAAAAGACTCTTTTCATTTAAGCACTCTCCTTATCTGATTTTCACAAGTGTATAAGACAAATGTGAAGAAACTGTGAAGAATAACCGGATGGGAAAAAGAGATCATGGTTAATGAATGGACAATTCAAAAGTAAGCAAACGCCGGACCAACGTGAAATGAATGAAGAATACTTTAACTCCAAAAACATGCAGGGACAGAACGGATCAATCTTTGTCCTGTTTTATTTAAGCCTGTCTGAAAATGTTTTCAAGAAAGATATGACCTTTTTCATTTTCAACATAGAAACAACACATTTCCTTATTAGAATAAAGAGCGAAAAGCGCGGCAATCATTTCTTAAAGCAAATAGTGCGATTTTAAATTTGACAATTATACCCCCTGTGGGTATAATCAAAGCTGAAGAAGGGAGATGGTAACTTCCACACGGGCTTCTGGGCAGCAACTGGATTTGCGGACGGCAAGTCCGACTACTTTTCTTATCGTTCACATGTTTTCCATGTGAGTTTGATATAGGGGGATGAGGCTTATGAATGCAAAGGCCTTGCAGATCGGGATTACAGGAATGACCTGTGCTTCCTGCTCGACAAGAATAGAAAAATCTCTGAATAGGATGGACGGCGTCCAAGCAAACGTCAATCTCGCTCTGGAGAAAGCGAAAGTAACGATAGACGAAGAAAAGGCAAAACCCACGGATATTGTGCAGAAGATTGAGAAGTTGGGGTACGGGGTACGGACGCAGCGACTGGACGCCGATATTCTCGGGATGACCTGCGCTTCCTGCGCCGCGCGTATCGAAAAAGGGCTGAAGCGGATGGCCGGCGTCGTGTCCGCACAGGTTAATCTGGCGACTGAATCGGGTACCGTGATTTTCCAGCCGGGGATCACAGAACCGGAGGCAATTTACGATCGAGTCAAGAAGCTCGGCTATAAAGCCGTTCCGAAACGGACAGAGGCGGAAGATGAAAAGGACAAGGAACTGAGGAGAAAGCGGCAAAAATTGATCGCGTCCGTTATTCTCTCTTTGCCCCTTCTTTACACAATGATTGCTCATCTTCCTTTTAATACGGGGCTGCCGATTCCGCAGCTGCTGATGAATCCGTGGTTCCAGCTCGTGCTGGCCGGCATCGTTCAATTCTACATCGGCGGGCAATTTTATGTCGGCGGGACAAAAGCGTTAGTAAACAAGAGCGCCAATATGGATGTGCTGGTCGCATTGGGAACGAGCGCCGCCTATTTTTACAGTGCGTTTGAGACGTTCCGTTATCAGTTCGGCGGACTGGCCAGCCCTGATCTTTATTTTGAAACCAGTGCGATCTTAATTACGCTCGTCCTCTTGGGCAAATATCTTGAAACCCGGGCAAAGCGGCAGACCACTGCGGCGATTACCCAGCTCATGGGCCTTCAGGCAAAGGAAGCGACCCTTATAGAAGACGGGAAGGAGCGCAAGGTGCCGATTGATCAGGTGGCCGTCGGTGATTTGTTAAGAGTGAAGCCCGGCGAAAAAATACCGGTGGACGGCAAGGTTGTAGATGGCCATTCATCGGTCGATGAATCGATGATTACGGGAGAATCGATTCCCGTCGAGAAACAGAAAGGTGACAAACTGATCGGTGCGACTGTGAACGCCAACGGCATGTTGGCGATGAAGGCTGAAAAAGTCGGCAAAGAGACGGCCTTGGCCGGCATCGTTAAAATTGTCGAGGAAGCACAGGGATCGAAGGCGCCGATCCAGCGTCTGGCCGACAGCATCTCGGGTATTTTTGTCCCGATTGTTATCGGCATCTCTGTCCTTGCTTTTCTGACCTGGATTTTCTTAGTCACGCCCGGCCAGTTTGCCCCGGCTCTCATCGCGGCGATCAGCGTACTGGTCATCGCCTGCCCGTGTGCGCTCGGCCTTGCGACACCGACATCGATTATGGTCGGCACGGGCAAAGGAGCGGAGAACGGTATTCTCTTTAAAGGAGGTGAGTATCTGGAAACGACGCAAAATCTGCAGGCGATTCTCTTCGATAAGACGGGGACCGTCACTAACGGGAAACCGGAAGTCACCGACGTCATCCCGCTCAATGGCGCTGACCGTAAGCAATTAGTGGCCCTTGCCGCTTCTGCCGAATCTGCGAGTGAACATCCGCTCGCCCAGGCGATCGTTGCCTACGGAAAGACGGGCAGTACGGATATCGCTGTTCCGAATCAATTTCATGCGCTCGCCGGCTATGGGATCAAGGCAGCTGTTTCCGGTAAAGAACTGGCGATCGGCACGCGCCGGCTCATGAAAGAAGAGGGTATTCCTTATCTGGACACGGAAGAACAGATGCATCGGCTTGAATCCGATGGGAAAACGGCGATGCTTGTCGCCTATGACGGCAAGCTTCAGGGAATCATTGCCGTAGCGGACACGATTAAGAACTCTTCGAAACAGGCGATTGAAAAATTGAAAGCGCGCGGTCTCTCCGTTTACATGATTACGGGCGACAATGAACGCACGGCCCGGGCGATCGCCCGGCAGGCCGGTATCGACCATGTTTTTGCCGAGGTTCTTCCCGAGGAGAAAGCGGCAAAAGTTAAAGTTTTACAGAATGAAGGGCTGAAGGTAGCCATGGTCGGCGACGGCATCAATGACGCCCCGGCGTTAGCTACAGCAGACATCGGCATGGCGATCGGCACGGGTACGGACGTTGCGATTGAAGCAGCCGATATCACGCTGGTCGGCGGCGATCTGATGCATATTCCGAAGGCGATTGATCTCAGCCGGAAAACGATGCGGAATATTCGCCAGAACTTGTTCTGGGCGCTGTTTTATAACACGGTCGGCATCCCGGTGGCCGCTCTCGGCCTGCTTGCCCCATGGGTAGCCGGTGCCGCGATGGCCTTCAGTTCCGTTTCCGTTGTGACAAACAGTTTGCGTCTGAAACGGGTTAAAGTCTGATTTTGTGCGGACCATTGGACTGTGAGCGAGGTTCGAAATAAAGAAAGAATAAAAAAAGGAGATCGAATACTTATGGCAAAAACAACACTTGAAGTTAAGGGTATGATGTCGGATCACTGCAAACACCTAGTCACGAAGACGCTGAAAGATCTTGACGGGGTGTCGGCCGTTGACGTCGATCTGAAGGCAGGAAAAGCAGCAGTCGAATATGACGAGTCCAAGGTGCAGTTCAGCAACATGAAAGAAGCGGTCGAAGAAAAAGGCTACGATGTCGTCGGACAGCAGTGATTAAAAAGGCAGCCAATTATTTTTTGAAAGCTTTCGACGGCCTGCAGCGACAAATTAAAAATAAGGAGATGTAAATGATGACACATACGACTCTGGATGTTAAAGGCATGCACTGCGGGCACTGTAAAGCTTCCGTGAGAAATGCTTTAAGGGATCTTGATGGTGTTTCCGAAGTCGACGTTAATCTCGATACCGGTAAAGTCAATGTTCATTATGATGAAGCTAAAGTGCAGTTCAGCAACATGAAAGACGCAGTCGAAGAACAGGGCTACGATGTCGTCGGGCAGCATTAATCCGGAAAGTGTCCCGCCTGAGAGGGGAGGGGCACTTTTTTTGATCAATAAAAGGAACAGCACCATCAAATAAGCCCTGATCGTTAAAATAAGCATTGCTTTCACGAAAAATAGTGTTCCTTTTACATGGTTTCTACATAATTATCATGTAATCTGTTTATAACGGAGAAGGGGGGAGCATGGCTGCTGATAAAAGTCAAACGGGCGAATCCTTATCGCTTGGATAAGCACCGGGTTCGTTTTGCCGGCATCCTCTGCACGCAGCAAAAACAATCCGAAAAACAGTCAGGAGGTTCTATAGAATGTCATTATTTAAGAGATTGCGTGATCTGACAGCTTCCAATATCTATGCGTTAATTGAAAAGGCGGAAGACCCGGTTAAAATGACCGACCAGTATCTGCGCGACATGCAGGAAGATCTGAGTGAGGCTGAACGGGGCGTCGCTTCGCAAATTGCCCTTGAAAAAAAATTCAAGACGCTTTATGAGGAACAAAAAGCGCTGGTGGCCAAACGGGAAGAACAGGCGCACCTGGCTGTTGAAAACGGAGATACAGATCTGGCGCGAAGAGTCATTGAGGACAAACAAAACGCCGAACAGAAAATGAGCGAATACAAGGAACGCTACGAGCAAAATCAAGCCGCAGCTGAAAATCTTCGTCAGAAACTGGAAGAGATGCGCAAGCAGGTTGCCGAACTGAAAGACAGGAGAGAGACGCTGGTCGCAAGGGTCAATGCCGCCGAGGCGCAGAAAAAAATTAATGACACGATGTCCGGCTTTGATTCCAGCACGGCCATGGCAGGCCTGAAACGGATGGAAGAAAAGACACTGCAGATGGAGGCAGAGGCCGAAGCAAGCGGAGAAGTCTATAAAAAAGAGAAGTCGATCGATGAAGAATTTGAGAACCTGGGGAAGGACAAAAAAGTCGAGGACGAACTGGCAAGACTGATCGAACAGCATAAAAAATAAAAGAACGACAGGCAAAAATAGTCAGCCGACATGCCGAGCGGTATTCCAAGCCGGCTGTCGGCGTTATTTTTGCGGAAGGGAGAAAAGAATGTCAATCTTTCAGCAAATCGTCAATTTGGTGAAAAAACCCGAACCCCCAATTGAAGAAAAAACAGCTTATACGCTGTCACTAAACGATGTTGTTGATATTTCTCTCACTAGTTATACTGTTGCCGGCAAAACGCTTTTCCCGCAGCGTCAGGAAGTTTTTTTTACGATAAAAGACGGCAGCACGATTCGATATTTACGGGTTGCCAAACGAGAAAAACTGGAGCTGTCCCTATATGAGGCGATTGACGGGCGCCTGGAAAACATTGATGAAATACCGACAACGATTGAAATGGACGGAACAATCTATCACATGGAGGATCAGGCGATCGGCCCGGCTCATTCATCGGGCAATACCCCGTTTCCATCTTCCGATGAGCGCTACCTCTGGGACTTCCAATCGGATAACTGGAAATTGCTTCGCATCGAATGGCAGGCGGGCCGGATCATGCTTTACGAAGGAGAAGAGGTTCTGCCGGCAGATGTCAAAGTCATTCAGTCGTGAGCGGGAGGAGCGTTGAATATGTTCAAACGATGGTCGAACATCCTAAAGATTGTTCTGGCTTTAGTTATCGGGGCATCCCTCTTAGCCGGATGTTCCGGGTCCGGGCAGCAGGCCGTAAAAGGGGGCTATCCGCTGATCTCCGTGTCCAAAAACGGAAATCAGCAATCCTATATCTATCAGGCTGACAAAAAGTCCGTTCCCGAAGTGGCCAGGGAACTGAGCAGCCAGAAAAAACCGGATCAGATATCCAAAAACAGCAATCAGCAGATGTTTCTTGTTTATACGGACGAATTATACAACCTTCAGAGAGACAAGAAGAATCCTGAAAATATTCTGATTGAAGTGAGTAATAAAGAATTTGTCCGCAGCAACTACAGTTCGTCATTTCTCCAGGGATTTCTTTCCGGAGTCCTTCTTGACAAGTTGTATCAATTAGGCCGTTCTCCGGGCAGTTATCGCGGATACGCAAACGGGAATACGATCCGGTCGAAGGCAAAGTATCAGGCGGCGACAGCCGCTGAGAAGAAAATTATTCCTCCTATAACGAAGCAGACGACCGGCTCGATCATTAAACGGAGCCGCTCCGGCAGTAACGGGAACACATTTTCAAGTACCTTCTCAAAAATAAAAGACAACGTCACAAAAGATGTCGGACAGGCGATTCATTCAGCGGAGAAAAACAGTGGGAAGATTTTCAAGTCAAACAGCGGTCAAGGGTCCAATAATGTTTATCCTAAAAATCAAAGGATAAAAGTTCCAAATAATAATTCGCCGCCTAAAATCAATACAAGAAGTTTTGGGAGGATCTTAAAAAGAAGCAGATAAAACGCTGATCGGCTCTGTCAACAATAGATCGGAAAGAGAATACTGCGGATTTTAAACGAACAAAGCATAAGCAGATGACTGGCAGAATTTTATTTCCCGATTCTCTGATCACGTTTAAAAATATTATTTCATACAGGTTGGGTGCCGCCGATGCATAAAGAAAAATCCAGACGATTTCAGCTCCTGCTTTCGAAAAATCCTGCTCTTTTTGTCGTCAGCCTTGCCATAGTAATTGCTCTGTTATTTAAGCCGCTTTACTACTTCGATATCGGCTATCTGGGGATTGACAGGCTGGCCGGAATCAGCAGAACCGGAATTATTGAAAACTATCATTACATGATTCACTAGTTGTCCAATCCGCTATCCCAGTCTTTCAGGCTTCCGTCCCTGCCCTATTCAGAGCGCGGACAAATTCACTTTGCGGATGTAAGGAAGATTATTACTTCTATTGAAATACTCTTAATTATAACTGGCCTGATCCGGCCTGTACCGCAGCATGAAACAGGGGAAGGTCGTTTTTCTGAAAACAGCGTCTCTTATTCTTTTGTCTTTTATCATTGCGGTACTGGCAGCGTTCGTTGTGAACTTTGATGCATCATTCACAGTGTTCCATCTGCTCTTTTTTAGAAATAATGACTGGTTATTTGATCCCGTTGCCAACCCGGTCATAAACATACTTCCGGAAACCTTTTTCCTGCATGCCGCTTTATTCATTTTAGCATTGATTGTTCTTGCTATTATCATACTAAGCGTATGCCATAAGAAGCTGTTAAGAAAAATGGGTAAATAAATCCATCTGCTTGTTCAAGTTTTCCAGCTATTTTATGAGTAGGCCGCCTTTCAGAGGAGAGGTTTGCCATCGGCTGTTTTCTGTTAAAAAATGTCATCCGAAGAAGAAAAATCTGTTGTATGATGGGAGAAGGTGATGAGCATGAAGAAATTAAAAGTCCTGCTGGTGGATGATGACTGGAAACTGCGCAATTTGCTGCGCATTTATCTGTCTAAAGAAGGATTTGATACCGTTGAGGCATCAGACGGCCGCGAAGCGATGACGAAGGTTCGCAATCTGTCCTTTGACCTGGTCATACTGGATGTCATGATGCCCAATATGGACGGCTGGGAAGTCTGCAGGTCGATTCGTCAGACACAATCCGTTCCCATTCTGATGCTGACCGCTTTAGGCGAGACCAAGGAGAAAGTACAGGGACTGGAAATCGGAGCCGACGATTATTTAACAAAACCCTTTGATCCGGATGAATTGATTGCCCGGGTTCATGCATTGATTCGCCGGGCATCTTCCGTTTCAACGAAACAGACGGCAGACAACGTCCTGAATTTCCCGGCATTGACGATTGACCGGGACGGGCGCCGGGTTCTTGTCCATGAACAGCCCATCGAGATGACACACAAAGAATTCGATCTCTTTGCCGTACTGGCTCAGAACAGCGGACGGGTTCTGTCGCGCGAGCAGTTAATTGAACAAATCTGGGGCTATGATTTCGAAGGCGATGCCCGGGTCGTTGATATTCATATTAAAAATATAAGAGAAAAATTAAAAAAATCCGGCTTAGCATATAACCCCATCCAAACGACATGGGGAGTCGGTTATAAATTCGAGGCCGAGGTCAGAAGGCCATGAATATCAATCGAATCGGACTGAAATTGGGTGCGGCGATCATTGTACTCATGATTGTGATCCTGGCGTCCGCCGGCTTTGCCGTCGATCGGCTGTTCACTAATTTTTATGATGCGCAAATGAGAGATAACGCACAGGGAATAGCCGATCATTTTACGACGATGGCGGAGTCCGGCGATTCTTCTGTACAGTCCCTGATCCGCAATTTTGCCGAATTTTCCAATGTGAAAGTCTACTGGCTCAGTGATGACGGAAAGGTCCTGACGCTTTCAGGAACAAAACTGGCGGATCCGTCTTTCGTCAGGGCACGTGATACCAAGCGGCTCCTGTCCGGATACCCGGTAGAATATATGTCCGGCAATACAAGCGGCCGGCGCTTTTATGTGGTGGGCAGACCGATCAGGACGGATTCATCGGCCCGGCCGGCGATCTATATTGTCTCTTCTATGACAGAAATTGACAACTCTCTGGGACGGCTCAGAAATTTACTGATGCTGTCCGGTTTAGGTGCCTTTCTTCTTGCGCTGGGTATGATTCTGATCATGAGCAAACTGCTGTCCCGGCCGCTGCTTCAAATGCAGCAAATGACCGAGAAAATGGCGAACGGGAATTGGGATACACGGCTCCGGGTCGGAAGCCGCGATGAGATCGGGATGCTCGGACACTCGATTAATGATCTGGCAGCCAGTCTGCAAAGATACCGGGACACGCGGCAGGCTTTTTTCTCCAATATTTCGCATGAGCTGCGGACACCCGTCACGTATCTGCAGGGGTATGCCAAAGTTCTGACTGACGGACTGGTTGAATCCGACAAGGAAAAAAAACAATATTTGTCGATTATTTATCAGGAATCGCTGCGTCTCGAACATTTAATTAATGATCTGTTCACCCTTTCCAAGATGGAGGAGGGGCAGATCAAACTGAAGCCGGAGCCGCTGGATCTGAGGGAAATCATCCGGACAGCCGTCCAGAAAGTGAAACTCAGGGCAGAAAAGAAACATTTGAGTCTGCAGATGGATCTGCACGATCGGGTGCCTTTCGTCCGCGGGGATCGCCAAAGGATGGAACAGGTCCTGTTAAATCTTCTGGAAAATGCGATCCGTTATACGGAAAAGGGAAGTATTCTTGTCCGACTGAGCGGGCAAAAGGAAGCAGCCGTTCTCTCCGTTTCGGACACCGGCGTCGGTATTCCAAAAGATGAGCTGCCTTATATTTTTGAGCGCTTTTACCGGGTCGAGAAGTCGCGGGCCCGGAAATTCGGCGGAACCGGCTTAGGATTGTCTATTGTCAAGAAATATGTTGAAATGCAGGGCGGCACGGTTCAGGTTGACAGCGAACCGGGTAGCGGCACTACATTCCGATTGATTTTGCCTTATGAAGAAAAGCAAGGGAAAGGCAGGATAAAGTCATGAAAAAAATTGATTGGTTTTTTTCGCTCCTTCTGATCATTATGGGGCTGACCTGTCTTCTTTTTTCTGCAAATGCATTCGGCCATGAAAATTTACTTTCCTTTGGAAAGACTCTTGTCCGGGTTTGCATGTGGCTGGCCTGCCCGGTGCTTCTTTTTGTCGGCTTTTATATATGGTTTCATTTCAGGAAGAAGAGATAACGCTTTTACTTTTTGGATGATGATTGCCTCTTTCGTTCACGGCCGCACTGTGCCGCGAATTTATAAAGGGTTCTTTTCGAAGCAATCGACTCCCTTAAAGAGCGTCCCCATTTCTCGATCAATATTCCCCGGCAACGATGAGTCAATCAGACGTAATGTCGATTACCTCTCTGTAACGGCTGATCAACCAGCTGCTATGGCTGATAAACGGCCCATAATGGCTGCGGTCGGACAATAGATCGATCATCAGCAATCAACATTTTTTGTTAATACTCCGATTCTACATGTTTTCCACACAGATTCCACACAATTCTTTTCTACACTACTAAGTGTAGAGAGGAGGGAAGGACCATGGACCTGAGCTGGCTGCTATTACTTGCCTGTCCCCTGATGATGCTCCCGATGATGTTTATGATGAAGGGACATCATTCAGACACGGATCACTCTGAACACCATAAAGAGGCTAAAGATGCAAATGAACTGAATGCTTTGAAAGAGCAGAACGACCTTCTGCGGGAAGAACTTCAGCAGTTAAAAAATAAGGAATAATAATGGAGGAATGCTATATGTCTTGCTGCGGCAATCATCATCATGAGAGTCATCAGAGCGGGGACCATCAGCACGGAACACATCAACACCTACAGGATCAGCAGAACAAGTTGAACGCAGTCAAAGAACAGAATGAACAGCTGAGAAAAGAACTTCGTCAGCTTAAAAATGAAAAAAGCTGAAAAGTCAGGGAGGGATCAACATGCTTTGTTGCGGAAACCACGATCATAACGATCAGGGACATGAAAATCATGCCCAGAATCATGAAAACCACGACAGTCACGGAACACATCAGCACAGCCATAACTTGATGATGGCCATTTGTTTTCTCATTCCGATTGCTGTCATCGCAGGTTTATTCTTCACGGGCGGTGTTTCAGGTTCGGGCAACCTGCTCATACTGGCTGCGGTTCTGATTTGCCCATTAATGCATCTGTTCATGATGCCGAGCATGATGAAGAAAGGCAATGGTCATCACCATTGATCTGCTGAATGAACGATTTCAACGAGAGCTTTCAATGAGGGGACGAAAAATCGCTCGGGGTTTTTCGTCTTTATTACTCTACCCGCAGAATCAAACAGATGATCCCGCCGGTTCAGGATAAACTGCGGTTCATATGAATAAGCGGCAATCAGGTAAAAACAGCAGCTGTCTCCGTAATTTATCGGCTGTTGCCGCATTATATCAGTCGTTTTCGGAATTTTACCGATCCCCGGAAATGATGTCATCTTCCGAGAGAAGAGGATAACCCCGGGAAGAGCCGATCATACGTTCACTGCACGGTGTGGGCATGAGCTAAAGGAATACTCAAAGAAATTAAAAGTAAAGTGAGCTGAAACAGGAAATGACAAGATCAATAAATAAAGCACAGCCGGGCACTCTAGCCTGGCAGAAACAAAAAATCAGAGAAGAATATGTATACCCGATTTTAGAAAAAGAAGAAGAATTGGCAGCAACAAGAAGGCGGAGGATTTTTAGAAGAAATCTTTATAAAAAAGGACATGTCGGAACAGAGGTTTAGCAATGTCTTTCATGCCATAAGCTTATTTATAATAATATCTGTGATCGCGGATGGCCCTTCTGCGGCCGTACATAAGGCTTTTGAATTTCTGATTCAGGGTATGATAAACAGTGGAAACCGAGCGTCATTTTAAAATGATGGTTTCTTGTCCGGAGAGGATACAAATGAAACGAGTATATAGAAATACAATGATCTATATTTTTATAATTCTGATAGCATTCGGAACCGCTAAATGGCTATCCGGTTCAAATAACGTGATCAGGCCGATGTCTTACAGTACATTCCAGCGCCACCTCGTCGGGGGAGACATCGGTAAATTGACACTTCAACCGGAAGGCAGCACCTATGTCGCCACGGGCCGGTTAAAGAATGACAAGACAAATACAACGTTCAAGACCTACGTTCCGGCAAGTGAACAGGCGATGAATCAGATTACTTCAAGGGACAAACAGTTCAGCTTAACAGTGAGTCCCGAAGAAACAACGCCCGGCTGGATTATATTTTTCACTTCGCTGATTCCGTTTGTTCTGATGGGGTTATTGATTTTCTTTTTTATGAATCGCATGCGGAACGGCGGGGGACAGATGACGAACCTCGGGAAAAGCAAGGCCAGGCTTTATAGCGAGGATAAGCATAGAGTTACATTCAGCGATGTCGCCGGTGCGGATGAAGAAAAACAGGAACTGGCCGAAATTGTCGATTTTCTTAAAGATTCCAGAAAGTTTGCGCTTCTTGGCGCAAGAATACCGAAAGGCGTCTTACTGGAAGGTCCTCCGGGTACCGGCAAAACCTTGCTGGCCCGAGCCGTGGCCGGAGAGGCGGGCGTTCCTTTCTATTCAATCAGCGGATCCGACTTTGTGGAAATGTTTGTCGGGGTCGGCGCATCGCGTGTCCGTGATCTGTTTGAACAGGCCAAGAAGCATTCACCGTGCATTATTTTTATTGATGAAATTGACGCGGTCGGCCGCCGGCGCGGCGCGGGTCTCGGCGGCAGCAACGATGAACGGGAGCAGACCTTGAACCAGCTGCTTGTTGAAATGGACGGTTTTGCCGTTGATGAAGGGATCATCGTCATAGCAGCGACGAACCGGCCGGATATTCTTGATCCCGCTCTAATGAGGCCCGGCCGTTTTGATCGCCGGATTCCTGTCGGCAGGCCGGATTTGAACGGGCGTGAAGCCATACTTCGGGTTCACGCGAGAAATAAATTGCTGTCGAAAACGATCGATTTACGGACGGTAGCCCGGATGACGCCCGGATTCTCGGGAGCCGATTTAGAAAATCTGTTAAATGAAGCGGCGCTGATCGCGGCACGTGCCGGCAAAATTCTCATTGACATGGAAGACATTAATGAAGCCGTTGAACGAGTCATTGCCGGCGTTGCTAAAAAATCACGCGTCATTTCTAAAAAAGAGCAAAATATTGTTGCCTATCATGAGTCCGGTCATACGATTATCGGTCTGGCCCTGGAAGGTGCCGATCAGATACACAAAGTAACCATCATTCCCCGCGGACAGGCCGGCGGCTATACGATATCTCTGCCTAGAGAAGAGCGGCATTTGATGACGAAACCGGAACTATTGGATAAAATTGCCGGATTGCTCGGCGGGCGGGCGGCGGAAGAAATCGTGTTCGGTGAAGCGTCGACGGGAGCAAGCAATGATTTTCAGTATGCAACAAACATTGCCAGGCGGATGGTGACAGAATGGGGAATGAGCGAGAAACTCGGGCCGATACAGTTCGGCAGTCCAAACGGCAGACAGACGCTGCTCGGTCTTATGCAAGGTGAACAAAGTATCAGTGATCGGCTGGCTTATGAGATTGATGCCGAAGTTCAGGGCATAATAAAAGAACAGTATGCACGCTGTAAGAAGCTGCTGTCAGAACACCGTGACCGGCTGGAGCTGATCGCCAAAACCCTGCTGAAAGTTGAGACACTGGAGGCCGGACAAATCAAGGCATTGTATGAAAGGGGAGAATATATAGCACCCGACGGTGATGGCGAGAAAGCGACGTCCTGAAAAGTAAAAAGCTCATTATTTTTTATATCATTACAAACTGTTGTTTCCGGAATGTTATGCACAGATAAAAAGTTGAATTCTGAAGACAGGCAGATATAAGGGAAACGTATTTTTTTCAATGTTTTGAGCTGTAAGTAAAGAAAGCGTTTCTGTGAAATTCAGCAGGAACCTCCCGCAGCCGGTGAACTCATTTCAGACGTTTTAGGAAACCTGTGTCAGCATCATGTTCTCCCGAAGGAACCGGATCCGCGTGCGTCAACTGAAGGAGAATCCCATTTTCACAACCATTCAAAATTGAAAAGCGGATGCGTACATCAAAAAAATGAATTCAGGGGAAAAAACAGAAGAGTTTTGTAACCCAGTGATATTCCTTTTTGATTTTAACAGATTCTACATGCTTTCCACTCAGGTTCTACACGATTACCGGCTAGTGTTATCCATGAAAGAGGAAAATCTTTGTAAAGGTCATACCCCGCTCCGAATATATACAGCAATCTTTTTATAAACATTTGTCTGGAAACAGCAATCCGGGACGTTATCTTTTATCAATTTATGCGAGGGGGAGAATGCACGATGGAAGCAGACAGTACACAGCACATTTACGGGCATGAACACCGGATGCATGGACATGAGGTGATGAGCCATCAAACGATGCAGGATCAAAACCGGCCGGAGGATTCTTCTGAAGAACGGGAATATCGCTCTTTAATGAAGAAATGGTGGCGGGCAGCAATTATATCCGTTCCTGTTATTTTAGTGTCTTATCCCAATTTATTTGGATTGGGAAATCTATTCCCGATGGGAAGCGGACAACTGTGGTGGGCACGGCTGATCATGGGACTGCTTGCCCTGTATGTTGTGATCCGAAGCGGCAGTCAATTCTTTATCGGCACTTGGGAAGGCTTGAAACAGCGTTCCGCCAATATGAACACGCTGATCGCGACCGGCGTCTCGGCGGCGTGGCTTTATTCGCTGGTCGCCCTGTTCTGGCCGCAGATTTTTCCGAGACCGGAAATGGCCGATGTCTACTACGATGTCACCACCGTTGTCACAGCGCTCGTCGTTCTCGGATCGGCACTGGAAGTGAGAGCTAAAGGGCGTTCATCCGAAGCGATTAATAAACTGGTCGCCCTTCAGCCGCAGACAGCCAACGTTGTCAGGGATGGAAAAGAAGTCAAAGTGCCGTTAGAGGAAATAAAAATCGGCGATCAGATTGTTGTCCGTCCCGGTGAAAAGATTGCCATAGACGGAACCGTTGTCTCCGGAAGTTCAGCTATTGATGAGTCGATGCTGACCGGGGAATCGATACCTGTGGAAAAGAATGAAGGCAATGATGTTTTCGGAGGGACGCTGAATAAAACAGGAAGTTTTACGTTCAAAGTCACCAAAGAGCAAAAGGACTCGGCATTAGCCAATATTGTGGAAATGGTCAGGCAGGCCCAGGGATCGCGTATTCCCGTGCAAAAAGTTGTCGATCAGGTTTCGTCATTCTTTACTCCGGGTGTCATTATTGCGGCCATACTCGGCTATATCGTCTGGTATGATTTCGGGCCGCAGCCGGGATGGGTCTACGCATTGATTGTCGCGGTGACGACCTTAATCATTGCCTGCCCGTGCGCGCTGGGCATGGCAACGCCGATGTCCCTGACCACCGGCATCGGAAAAGGGGCGGAGAACGGGATCTTAATCCGCTCCGGAGAAGCGCTGCAAATTGCACAGAAACTGAAAACGATCGTCATGGACAAAACCGGCACGATCACGGAAGGAAAGCCTTCACTGACGGATATCGTTCCCCTTGGAAAATTTACCGAGGAAGAACTTCTCCTCATCAGCGCTTCGATCGAGCAGGGATCCGAACATCCGCTGGCCTCCGCTATTGTGGAAAAGGCCAGAGAAGAAGGGTTGGCGACGGTTAAAAGTGAGGGCTTCCATGCGATTCCGGGACATGGAGTCGAAGGAACGGTTGATGGGAAAAAAATCTATTTCGGTAATTTAAAACTGATGGAAGAAAAGGGCATTCCACTGGACGGCTTTAACCGTTATGCCGCTACGATGTCCGATCAAGGAAAGACGCCGATGTTTCTGGCAGTTAACGGGGAAGCCGGCGGGATCATCGCAGTAGCGGACACTGTCAAGGAGGACTCGTTTTCCGTCATTCGTGAATTGCAATCCATGGGCTTAGAGGTCGTGATGATTACCGGGGACAACGAGCGAACGGCCCGCGCGATCGCCAGGCAGGTTGGGATTGATCGGGTCCTGGCGGAGGTGCTTCCTCAGCATAAGGCGGAAAATGTCCGCAAGCTTCAGGAAGAAGGGAAGAAAGTGGCGATGGTCGGCGACGGAATTAACGATGCGCCGGCACTCACGCAGGCTGATGTCGGCATTGCCATCGGAACCGGAACGGATGTCGCCATCGAAGCCAGTGATATTACCCTTATTTCCGGGAGCCTGAAGGGAGTCGTCAGCGCCGTCAAGGTCAGCAGAGCGACGATGAAAAACATTTATGAAGGCTTGTTTGGCGCCTTTATTTACAACGCGATCGGCATTCCCATTGCTCTTGGTATCCTCTATCCCTTTACAGGCATTCTGTTATCGCCGCTTGTTGCCGCGGCAGCCATGGCATTCAGTTCCTTAACCGTTGTCCTGAACGCCAACCGTTTGAAAAGACTGAAGTTCAAGTTCAATTAAAAAGGGGAGATGATCTGCATGAATTGGATCGTTACAGTGGCCGGACTGTTATTAATTGGTTTGATCGCCTGGTTTTTCTGGGGGCTGAAAAAGGGAGGAAGCCTAGCAGAAACAAACGCTTCCGGCTATCAGGAAGCGAAGATTTTAGTCAAGAATGGATATAATCCATCCCGTATCGTTGTCAAAAGCGGGAAGCCGGTCCGATTTGAATTTACCCGTGTTGAAACGGGAGCCTGTGACGGAATGGTCGTCTTTCCCGATTTTGAGAAAAGTGCGACGCTGCCGGAAGGAGAAAAAGTCATTGTCGATCTTCCTCCGATGAAGACGGGATCCTATGACTTTAGCTGCCAGATGGGCATGTTCAGAGGAAAGATTATTGTGAAAGACTGAATAAATATACATGAACCTCAATTCATGTATCCCCGTCGTGAAGGCATCGATTCCGAAAAACGATCGTTTGCACGAGCGGCGATTTATTGGAAAAGGAGTATATCCTGCGCGGACAGGCGTTACATGGCGGAAACTTCTGACCTTTTTTTCGGTCCGCTGCTGCGTAGTCCTGTAAATCGTGGTAAATCGTAAACGGACCGGAATCAATAAGCGCGGATAATCGGAACAGTAAGTCGTACCTGTACTCCGAAAAACAGGGCGGACAAAGCGTCGACTCCCATAATCGGAACAGTAAGTCGTACCTGTACCCGATTGATTGAATCAAACGTGAGATCGACCGCGGCAGGCAGTTTAACAGTTTATCGGTCGTTATACTCGGATTATCGGCCGTCGCCGGCGCTTAATCGGTCTTCAGCAGATGGTAAACCCGGTTCGTCAACCGTGACGGCAGTTTATTGTGGAAACGCTCTCCGTCTTTTGAGAGATAGATAGTCTCAGGAAAAGTCGATCATCAATTAAGGGCACAGGAGTGGCCATCATCGGTTTCCTGATTCAATGGCCGACATTGATTACTCTGATCATGGCTCCCACTCCCACGTTATTGATTATGTACAGGAGACTGGCAAAAAGGGAAGAGCAAATCATGATTCATGAGTTCGGCGGAGACTATCTGGAGTATATGAAAAAAGTGCCCGGATTTGTTCCCAGAATTCATTTTCCCGGCTTCACTAAGAGAGAACAGACTAAAGGAAGCTGACGGATGATCCTGTCTTTATGTTTTCCTGCATGATTTTTTAAATAGTTATTGCTATGTATGATATTGATACGCACTCCCTGAATCGTTCTGTGATGAACCTGAAAAAATGGATCTTATTTGTAATGATAAGAGTAAAACGGTACTGCTCCATCATAACCGGCCCTGTTCACTTATACGTCTGTCATCTTTCATAATCAAGCTCAAACCCCCTGAATCGGAGTTTAATTGTCCGGCTTCAGGGGGTCACGTTTATACAGGAGGTTACTTTTCTATAACTTTACTCTTTAACTTTCGTGAGCCGTAAACTGTTCAACGTGACCACTATTGTCGCTCCCACATCGGCTAAAATAGCAATCCAAAGGGTCAACAGGCCGGGGAAAATAAGCAGGATAGACAAAGCCTTAATAGTCAGCGAGAACGTTACATTTTGCTTAATAACGGCCAGCGCTTTGCGACTCAGTTTTATCGTATAGGGCAGTTTTGTTAAGTCATCGGACATGAGAGCAATGTCGGCCGTCTCCAAAGCGGTGTCTGTTCCGGCGCCCCCCATAGCAATACCCACAGTGGCTTCTGCCAGTGCCGGGGCATCGTTCACCCCATCGCCGACCATTGCAACCTTTTGTTTCCCGCGGTAGGACTTAATATAGGCCAGTTTTTCTTCAGGCAGCAATTCCGCTTTAATATCAGAAACACCGGCTTCTTTCCCGATTGTCCCGGCTGTTCTTTTGTTGTCGCCGGTCAGCATCACGGTTTGTTCAATGCCGGACTGGCGGAGCTTTTGGATAACATTTCTCGCTGAATCTCTCAGCTGATCAGCCACAGCAATAACAGCAAGAACACTTTTGTCCGTTCCCAAAACCATCACCGTTTTTCCCTGCATCTGCAGGCCGATCACTTGATGATGGACCGTTTTTTCAATACCGTTCGTCAGAATTTCTTCAAAAAGGTTCGGGCTGCCGATATAGTATACGGTCTGCTTAACTTTGGCGCTGACACCTTTACCTGTAATCGATTGAAAATTTTCAATCGCAATATCATTAAATTTTAGACGTTCTTCCTCGGCTCTTCTAACAATAGCCGATCCGAGCGGATGCTGAGAGCCTTTTTCAAGAGCGGCCGCCAGGGTTATCATATCTTTTTCATTATCTTTGAAGGCCACCACGTCTGTAACCTCCGGAACTCCTCTCGTTAACGTACCGGTTTTATCAAAAGCAATGACCTTGAGGGAACCGGCTTCTTCCAGATGAATCCCGCCTTTGATGATGACACCGTTCTTGGCGGCGTTTCCTATTGCCGTCACAATAGCGACCGGTGTCGAAATAACGAGCGCACACGGACAGCCGACGACAAGCAGAGCCAGCCCAAGGTAAATCCAATAGCCCCAGGAAGCTCCCGTAGCTAATGGAGGAACTATTGCTAAAAGTACGGCAAAAATAATAACTGCCGGTGTATAGACTTTCGCAAAACGGTCAACAAAAGTTTGAGCAGGAGCTTTCTCCGCCTGTGATTCTTCCACTAAATGGATAATCTTCGAAAGGGTGGTATCTTCAACTTTTTTGGTGACTCTGACTTCCAGCAGCCCTTCTTCATTCAGTGTCCCCGCAAATACTGGATCGTCAATCGTTTTTGTTACCGGAACCGACTCGCCGGTGATCGCTGACTGGTTTAATGTCGAGGTTCCCTTCGTTACCACACCGTCCATCGCCAGCTTCAGGCCCGGCTTCACGATCATGATGTCGCCGATCCGGACGTCTTCTACCGGGACAGTGAACTCACGGCCGTCCCGGCGGACCAGCGTCTCCTTAGGGGCAATTTTCATCAGAGATCGGATCGATTCTCTTGCTTTATCTCCGGAGTAGCTCTCTAATGCTTCGCTGATTGCAAAGAGTATCACAACCGTTGCTCCTTCCTCAAACTTTCCGAGCGCGGCGGCCCCCAGGATGGCAATCGTCATCAGGGTTTCCATATCAAAGTCGAGATGGATTAAGTTTTTGAATCCTGCTATAAACAAAGCATAACCGCCGATTACAATCGCGGCGATAAAACCGATTGTCGGAACAAGGCTCCGTTCTCCGTATCGAATCCCTATAATCAGGCTAATGAGCAGTAAAACAGCCGAAAGATACACTTTAATATTTTCTTTTTGCTTCCAGAACGGAATCTGTTCAACGGCTGGTTCCGATTCATCGCGCACCTTTAAATGCTCGAATGCCCCTGCTTTCTCCAACGCTTCAATCGTTGTGTTTCCGGTCACTGCAATTTTGGCCGCAGCAAAATTGACCTTGGCGTCGGCGACACCTTCCAGCCGTTTGACGTTTTTTTCGAACGTATTGGCGCATGCTACACAATCAAACCCCTGAACGCGGTAAGACTTGACTGGCTGTTCAGACATGTACATTCCTCTCTTTTCTATGTGTTAATGCAATGGAGATGATCTGCCTGATGTGCTCATCATCAAGCGAATAGAATGCCATTTTCCCAACTTTCCGGTATTTAACCAGTCCCTGTTTCCGAAGCACGCGCAGGTGATGGGACGCTGTTGCAACTGATGAGCCAATAATGTTTGCCACATCACAGACGCACAGTTCTTTCTCCTGACACAGGGAATAGATAACTTTAGCTCTGTTTTCATCAGACAGTGCTTTGAACACTTGAACGATACGGGACAAGTCATCGCGCTTATTTTGTAAAATGCCCCGGACCCGCTGAACCTTGTCTTCGTCATAGCAATAAATTTCACATACATCTTTTTCGACCATTTTGTCGACCCCGCTATCATTCAAACAGCTATTTGATTATATTATACATCGTTATTTCTTTTATTCAAAAGGAAATTTGAATGTTTTTCTGTGAGTCCGGCCTAACAATTGTCCGGTCGTTAACTGCAGAAAAATAATAATGACTTTTTTTATTCTTTCGGCCGATCTCTGAAGCCTTAATTTATTTTTAATGGTTAAATTTATCACTTCCACATTGTTTCCACACATGTTTGCTTTAGGATACAGGTTATCAAATGCTATGGATAGAGAAGGATGGATCAAAGTTCATGTGGTTTCCGGGACCCGTTTTATTCAGAATCGGATCGATACCGATAAATACTTTGGGAGCGGCGGTCGCTCTGGCTACGCTTCTTGGTTTATGGATCGTCAATCGTGAGGCCGGCAGGCAGGGCATCCATGCCGATTACTTGACCGAATTTGCTGTTTATTGTGTACTCGGAGGAGTTGCAGGGGCAAGGTTATGGTTTGTACTTTTCATGTGGTCCTATTACGCCGCTCATCCTGCAGAGATTTTTATGATCTGGATGGGGGGACTGGCAATACAGGGCGGCATTCTCGGCGGAATTTTAACAGGAATCCGGCTCGCAAAAAAGCACAGGCTGCCGGTTTGGCAGGTCGCGGACATCGTGGCTCCGCCGCTCATACTCGGGATGGCCATTGGCCGCATTTCGGATTTTCTGACCGGCGATGCCTATGGTATTCCAAGCCGTTCATTTCTCGCTGTCCAGTATCCTCCGGGAACGTTTGTCTACAATGTATTCGGCAGTACGCCGGTATTGCCGATGACTTTATTTGAAGCGATCGGCGACCTGATTATTTTAGGCATGCTGCTTCTGATTAAATACAAGAAACCATTCCAAGGTTTTCTGTTTCTTCTGATGCTTGAACTATACTCGGTTTTAAGATTCGTGCTGGAATTCTGGCGAGGCGACAGTCTCAGGACCGTTCTGAATTTGAAAGTCGCCCAGCTGACCGCTCTGGCCACGATTTTAATAGCCATTGGTTTTATGATCGGGTGCTATAGGCAGACAAAAGGACATCGCAGAAAGCTGCGGAGCCGGGAAAATTAGAGAGAGACGATATGGGAAAAAGAGAATCAGGATCAATCTCGGAAATGAAAAAATCAGGTCGGAAAAAAACGTGGCTGAAGTCTGCAGGATCCGTTCTGTTCGCTATCATTGCCACGTCTCGCCACTGACTGCATATATTGTTGATTACCGTCGGCCTGACGTCGATCGGGGCGGTTCTATTTAATAGGCCCTCCCGTTTTAAAAATCATTCTGCTGCTCATTTCCCCGGCCATTTCAATCCGTTTTCTGTTCACAGCGAAATGCAAACGGAAGCATGAACGATCCGTCGCATCGGTGTATGTGACTTCTTCGTTTCTTTCGATCACGATCGTCTTTTCCACCGTATCTCAGACCGTCGGCGCGATCATTCAGCCTCCTTCGGGCATGGAGAATACAGACCTCAGACCCCGTAAACACACATAACCATCATGGTGATATTAAATAAACAGCGGTAAAATCATCTATAACAGACAGAAAGAAAGCATGGGATGCTTTTCTGCCATTACGATGATGCAGATATCGTCATCTACATCAGATCTGTAAAGGATGAAAGGGCGCAGAATCGGGGGGCAACAAAATGGATGCAAAGATTTATGATGTGATCATTGCCGGTGCGGGTCCCGGCGGCAGTTCGCTTGCGGCGAAACTGGCCGAAGCGGGACTTCATGTTTTGATGCTGGAGAAGCAGAGCTTTCCGCGCGATAAAGTCTGCGGCGGCGGGGTAACCAAGAGGGCTTTTCTGAAAATGCCGGTCGATATTACACAGGTTATTCGCGATCGGGTTACTTCGTTTGTCACCGTGGAAGGAAATCATGATTTTCAGGTGTTTAGACACAAAACACCTTTTGTTTTTATGGTCTTGCGAACCGAATTGGATCAATTGCTGGCGGAACATGCCGCTGACTGCGGTGCAGAGCTGAAGGAAGATTCGTTTGTTAAAAAAGTCGTCGAGCACCGTGATCGGGTGGATGTATTCACAAGAAATGAACACTACTCGGGCAGGTATTTGGTCGGGGCCGACGGCGTAAACAGTCTTGTTGCGAAACAGGCCGGGTTAATGTCGGAACGAAGAAAGACTCTGGCATTAGAGTATGAATTCAGATGCGACCGGACGACAGCGGTAAATTATAAAAACAGGATCGTCATTGATTATACAAGTGTGCCTGGCGGATATGCCTGGATTTTTCCGAAAAATGGAATTCTGTCGACAGGCATCGGTTCTTACTCGTTAAATCAGAAACAGATGGACCGCTATCTGCATTCATTTCTGGACAGCCGGAATTTAAACGGAGATTTGCTGAGCGCGAAGGGAGCTTTTTTGTCTGTCGGCGGGATCCGCCAGCCAATCATGACACAACGGACGGCATTGATCGGGGACGCTGCCGGACTGGTTGATCCATTTGCCGGCGAGGGCATCTACTATGCTTTATGGAGCGCTGAATTGCTTGTCGGCCATTTAATAGAAACGTTTAAGGAAGGTAATAAAGAGGCTTTCTCGGCCTATCAAAAAGATGTCGATCAGACGATCATGCCCGAACTCCGAGCATTGTATCAGTTCAGTCAGGAATTCTATGAAGACCCGAAATTCATGCAAAAAATGGTTTCTCGTTTTCCTAAATTGTTGAACCTGGTTTTTGATGTATTGGAAGGAAAAAGAGATTACGGCAAACTGTACAAGAGATTCAAAATAGTTAAATCATATGGCCGCTTCTTCAATCTGAAAAGCCAATGAGCCACGCGGAGACAAAAAGGGGGGAAAGTAACTTATGAAGAACATGCCGTCCTGGTTGCCGGGTTTACCGACGACTCAATATTTATTAATAATCCGCTTGGAGGCAGCAATGAGGAAGTCAATCGAAATGATTTTGAAAAAGCCTGGGAACAAATGAGAAAACAGGCCATGAGTTATAATAGAACGGTGAACAGTCAATAAATAAAAAGCGACCGACAGCTTTCCGGATCAAGCTCTGTTTTTCCGGAGGCAGGGCGGGCTGAAACAACCGCGAATAGGTTCTGCCAATATTTCGGATCATATATAAATCCCCCGGATTTTTATTCGGGAGATTTATATAGCTTACGGTTCTATTGTTATTTTTGCCGGATCAATTTTTACTCCGTTTCCGATACTGTCGCCGACCGGGCAATGTTTTTCAACAAATTGAATAAATTTCTCAACTTGTTCTTTCGATGCGTCGGTTTTTATATGCATATTGACTCTTATATTCTGATAGCCGGGCCTTACATCGGATAATCCTAAGAATCCATCGGTATCCAGATCGCCTTCCAGCTCCACCCAAAAATCTTTCAGAATAATTCCCTGTCTCTGTGCAAAGGTTGCGACCGCTATGGTTTGGCAGGAACCGAGACTGCTCAGCAAAAGTTCGACCGGGTTCATTCCGGTATTGGTCCCGCCCAGGTCTTCCGGTTCGTCACCGATAATCTTAAACCCTCTTGATTCCGCTTCAACGGCCAATCCTTTTTTTCTTTTTACAGTAGCCTTAAAAGTTTTCAACGGCATAAAAGTCGTCTCCTCTCGAATATGGGATAATCGTTATTATATGAATTATAGCACATTATTCATATGTTATTACTTGTTATTCCTTTTCATTGACAGACGTTATGGTCACAAAGTGACACTGAGTTTATAAATTTGAAATGAACAGACCTGATGTTCTTTGTACGATGGGTTTAGATGCAAAGCTTATTGGAAATGCCTGATGATCATTAGTGATGAATGGGTGAGCGAGAAAAGGGCCATAAAGCGGGCTCTTATGCAACTGATTAAGTTGCTCAGGCAAAACACATTTTGATTGTGGTAAATTACATTCTTAACTGAAAAAAGATTGTTGTAGACCCACCTGCCGGCCATTTGTTAACATGAATCTACGTAAATAAATACGAGGGGGAAAAACGATGGAACCATCAAGAGTTGCATTTCTGTCTGTACTGAGCAATACACTCGTGGTGGCCTTAAAAATCATTGTAGCGATTATTACCGGTTCTGTAGCCGTGCTGTCTGAAGCTATCCACACGACACTTGATCTGGCAGCGTCGCTCATTGCTTTTTTCTCGGTACGCATATCGGGAAGACCGGCTGATAAAATCCATCCTTACGGACATGGTAAAGTCGAAAATATATCGGGCACTGTTGAGACGCTGCTTATCTATGCGGCGGGTATCTGGATCATTTATGAATCTGTAAAAAAATTGATTCAGCCTGAACCCATACAACTTCCCGCTCTGGGTGTGATGGTTATGCTGGCCGGTGCGGCGGTCAACTTTTTTGTATCACGTTTAATTGACCGGACGGCCGAGCGAAGCCATTCCGTGGCGATGAAGTCTAATGCCTTTCATTTGCTGACAGACGTATATACGTCGCTTGGTGTCGCCGTCAGCCTGCTGCTGGCTGCATTAACCGGATGGTCTGTCCTGGATCCGATGATCGGCATTGTGCTGGCATGTTTTATCATGTTTGAAGCAACAAAACTGATGAGGGCCTCTTTCCCTCCGTTATTAGATGCACATCTTTCGGATCAGGAAGAAAATAAAATTATGAGTATTATTGAAACCTATAAAAAAGAGTACATCGAATTTCATAACTTTCGTACAAGACGATCAGGTCCGGAGGAGTACATTGAATTTCACCTTGTTGTTCCTTCCCACCTTGAAATCGACGCTGTGGAAGAATTATCCGATCAGATCGAGGAGAGTATTAAACGCGAAATTCCCCGGGCCCAAATTCTCATTCACGCTGAACCGGAATATGAGCGAAAACATTCTCCGAAGAAAAAGGATTTTTAATGACGGGTACCTGTAACTGCTTTGTTTGCTATTTTGAGAGCCTTTTGTAACGCGGCTTCAAAGCAGTATCATGAGTTTCTTAAGTTCACAAATGAAAGATCAGCTTTTACGAATCTGAATTTGCGAGTTCCTCATGTTGCATTTTTGCCGGACAAGGCGGTTGATTGTATCAACCAAACTTTACCCTTGGAGGCGATTGGCGATGGAAAAGATTCACCCGCACAGTCATGGGCGTGCTGACGGCGGTATCCTGCAGAACCAAGAGGCGACCCGGATATTGCTTCTTTCTCCCAATGCACTGATAGCGGCAGCCGTTTTTCAGGCAGTCATTGTTCAGTGACCGAAAGCACGGTACTGCTGGCAGACACCATGGATAACTTTGCCGATTCGCTGACGTCGATGCCGCTTTGGATCGCCTCTGTTTTAAGCCATCGTTTTATATTAAACTTGATCGATTATGAAAAGCCTCCTGATTTCAGCGGGAGGCCGTTTTTTTTTCATTCTTGCGAATGTACCGGTAAGCGCCGATTCTCCGGGCATACCGGATCGATCAAATCCCTTCCCGCTTCAAGAACGGTTTGTTAAATAAATTACCTTCATCTACAGGATGATTTTTGGTCCGCAATTTTTTAATTTCCAGCAAAATAACTGATTTCATCGGCTTTCGACATGGATTCTGCATATTCATGGGTTGCGATTTTCATAGAGCAGAACGAAAGGGGATGAAGAATCAACATAAAATTTTCCCGAACCGCGGAATACATCAAATGAAATAAAAATGTTACCTTTTCCTGTCGGAATTTGTCACATTCAATTGCTATCTTAAAACTATTCACAGCAGCCGCTCTATTCAATTTATCAATTCTGAACGGCCGCTTTATGACCCAATGATCAACACGAATACACAACGTGCAGAGGGGAACGGTGATTTTGAAAAGAAATAACATGACAAAAACGATTGCTTTCGGACTTGCCATGCTGATCACAGCGGGCTATGGTGAAAACGGCGCTCTGGCGGCTTCCCAATTCAACGAAGTAAAAAAGAAACAAATTGAATCTCAGAGCGGCACGGTTAATAACCGGCTCTCAGAGAATGTTCATCAGCAGGATTCCGTAATTGCCAGTATTAAATCATCTGATAAACATATTCAGACGATTAACAGCCAAATAACCGGCAAAAGAACTGAGATCGGCCGCAGCGAGGCTGCCCGGGTTCTTCTGACAGGCCGGATCAATCTGCTCGCAAAACGGATTGACGAGAGAAACAAATTATTAAAAGAACGTATACGATCCGTCTACATAAACGGCGGTGCAGTCAGTTATCTGGATGTTCTTTTTGGAGCAAAAAGCTTCGGTAATTTTCTGGATCGCGTGATTGCCCTGAAAATGATCACCGATCACGATAATCAAGTGATGGCAGATCAGAAACGGGATCAGAAAGAGCAGGTTTCAAAGCAGGATAGGCTCAGGCGGGAATTGAAAAAAATGCAGGCGAACTTGTCTGATTTAGAGAAACTGAAAGTAAATCTTGATCAGGAGCAGAAAGAACAGCAGAGCGAACTGGCCCTGCTGAGAGACAGGGCTTCCAAAATCAAAGTAGAAATGATGGCAAAGAGTGAAGAAACGGATAATGCGAAGGTACAGTCCGACATGATCCGCTCTCAGGCTGATTCTCCCGCGATTCCTGCGGTGCAAAAAGATTCTGCCGATACGCGTTCTGCAGGCTTTATCAGGCCAGCGGAAGGCTATATTACATCCGGTTTCGGCTTCCGATCCTTTGATAACCGTTTGCATCCCGGGGTTGATATCGCCAACAGTATCGGAACACCTGTCAAAGCGGCAGCGGACGGCGTCGTCTTCAGGTCCTATCAATCATCAAGCTACGGAAATACGGTGATGATTTCCCACAGAGCCGGCGGGAAATTGTATACAACGGTCTATGCTCACTTATCTTCTTATAATGTGTCTGCGGGCCAGAGCGTCTCACAGGGACAGCTGATCGGCAAAATGGGCAGTACAGGCGAATCAACCGGATCGCATCTGCACTTTGAATTGTACATAGGTCCGTGGACTCCGGCTCCGCACAATGGTTCTGTTAATCCGATGAATTATATTCAATAAACAGCTCTTTTCAGTAGATTAAAAGTTTTGTAAAAAAGATAGTTGGACGGAAGAAAAAATGGAAACCCAACATGAACAGCCCAAGTATCACCATTACAAACAAATTATCAACCGCTTAGCCAGGATCGAGGGACAGGTGCGCGGCGTAAAATCAATGACAGAAAAGGAGCGGGATTGCCCGGAAATTCTTCTGCAAATCGCAGCGATCAAAGAGGCGCTGAATGAAGTCGAAAAATTAATGCTTCAGGATCATTTGCAGGACTGTATGACGGATGCCCTGCATCGCGGCGACGAAGGAAAAATGCTGGAAGATCTAAGCAAGGTGCTGAATCATTTGGTTCTTTAAACGATTCAGCTCTGCTTCCGCCTCACATGGACTGAATCATCTATTCGGATGAGCGGTTCTTTTTTATTTTAGTTTTGAGATTTTCACCCATTTGTCATTAAGAGATCCGACGCTTACTTTGTTGCCGGGAGAGAAACATTTGAAGTGTTGCATATTGTGAATGGTAATGACCGTTATCTTGCTGTTATTCTGCAGCTGAATCTGGTTGTGGCACCTGCTGATCCCCCGTTGATCGGGCTTGCAGTCGGTATCCGTTTTGACCGTTCCTTTTATCGTTTTTGTGACAGGGCTGCCTTTATAAAGCTGTGTTACATATTCATTGTTCTGGCCGTTATTCTGCCAATTCATTGACGCGATCATTTTATCGACCGGCTGCGGCTTTGCGGATAGTGAAAAATGACGGAAAACTTGCCAGGATATCGCTGCAAGTGCAATGATTAAAATTGAAATAATGATCAGTGTCCTTTTTTTAGCCATCTTAGCATCTCCTTTTGTCCATTGGGGGTGGGCGGAACTCTAGTGAGCTGTCCAGACCGCCTTTCTATTGAATCATCTTTTTAAGACTATGACAATAGCGGTACGGTGATGCTGCCGGGCTGTAAGAAGACAGACTGCCCGGAAGATGAACAAAGGGATCGGATCAGCGATCTTCGGCTGTCTGCAGCGTCGGCATGAACTTTCAACAATTCAATGACAGTGTCCAAATGAAGGAAAGTGAAGAAATGCTTGATAAAAAAGTGGTTGTGATCACCGGAGCTTCAAGCGGAGTCGGCCGGGAGACAGCCCTTCTGTGTGCTGAGAAGGGAGCAGAAACCGTGCTTATTGCGCGGAATTCCGAAAAATTAAAAAATGCCGAACGCAAAATCAGAGAACGCGGAGACAGCGCCGGCAGTTTTACGCTTGATGTTAGGAATTGCGGCCAGGTTGAAAAGGTTTTCGGAGAGATAGCCGGCAAGTACGGCCGAATAGACGTTTTGGTGAATTGTGCGGGTATCGGTCAATTTGCGCCTCTTGTTTCAACCGATATGGAAGACGTGAAAAAGATGTTCTCCGTCAATGTGATCGGCCTGATGGCCTGCACAAAAGCGGTGCTGCCTCTGATGATCCGGCAAAAAAGCGGGCAGATTGTCAATGTCGCTTCAATCGCCGGAAAATTGGCTACGCCGAAATCAACCGTTTACGCGGCAACAAAACATGCCGTCCTCGGTTTTTCAAACGGGCTGAGAATGGAAGTGGAAGATAAGGGGATCCGGGTCACAGCCGTTAATCCGGGTCCGATTCGTACAGCTTTTTTTGAGACGGCCGACCCGGCCGGCACGTATGCGGCCAGGGTCGGTCCGTTTATGCTGGATCCGAAAACCGTCGCCCGCCGGATTGTACAGGCCGTTGAAAAGAAAAAACGAGAGATCAGTCTGCCTTGGTATATGGGCCTCGCTGCAAAAATTTATCAGTTATTCCCCGTGCCTGTCGAAAAAATCGGCGGCCGCTGGTTTAGAATGAAATAATGGCCGTTGCAATATTCCGTATGTTTTGCAAAAACAAGCCGGATCGTTTATTATTGAATAGCAAGAAAACGCTTACATCAGATGCCGTTATGGCTCGGTGTAGCAATATTCATGAATAGACGGGAGGAGACAGAATGCAAGCCGGAACGAAAGCATCTGCAGGAGACATGACCGTTGAGAAGGCGAAGTGGATCTATAAAAAGATGCAGGAAATCCGCCAATTCGAAAATGCTGTCCACGGAATTTTCGAAAAAGGCAAAATTCCAGGATTTGTACACCTCTACGCCGGCGAAGAAGCCGTTGCTGTCGGCGTCTGCGCCCATCTGACTGAAAGTGACAGTATTACGAGTACACATCGGGGACACGGACATTGTATTGCCAAGGGATGCGATATCGATGGCATGATGGCGGAAATTTACGGCCGGGCAACCGGCCTCTGCAAGGGAAAGGGAGGTTCGATGCACATTGCCGATGTTTCCAAGGGAATGCTGGGAGCCAACGGCATTGTCGGCGCGGGACTGCCTTTGTCGATCGGCGCAGGCCTGACGGCTAAGGTGAAGCAGACGGATCATGTAGCCGTTTGTTTTTTCGGAGACGGAGCGAGCAATCACGGGACATTCCATGAATCGGTCAACATGGCTGCGATCTGGAAGCTGCCGGTTATTTTTGTCTGTGAAAATAACGGGTTCGGCGAGGCATCGCCCTTCGATTATGCCGCGGCCTGCGACCGTGTTTACGATTTTGCAAAGACGTATAAAATTGCCGGTGAAACCGTCGACGGCCGCAATCTGCCGGACGTCTATGAAGCCGCCGAAAGAGCCGTCGGCCGTGCCAGGAAAGGGGAAGGTCCTACTATTATCGAATGCCTGACTTACCGCGATTACGGACATTTCGAAGGGGACACGCAGACTTATAAAGATAAGGAGGTTCAGGAACGCGCGCTGCATGAAGATGATCCGATCTTACGATTCCGTAATTATGCCGAATCGCATGAACTGCTCAGCGCAGAAGAAGTGAAAAAAATTGATGCCGACGTTCATTCCGAAATCGAACATGCGGTCAAATTTGCCGAAGAAAGCCCGTTCCCCGATGCTTCACAACTGACAACCGATGTTTATGTCTCCTATTAAATGCGAGTCAATAGTATCCGGAGGTGATTCATAATGGCCAAAAAAATGACCTACTCGGAAGCAATTAATGATGCAATCCGGCTTGCCATGCGCAAAGACGAAAACGTTATCTTAATCGGGGAAGACGTCGCAGGCGGTGCCGAGGTCGATCACTTGCAGGATGAAGGCGCATGGGGAGGCGTCTTCGGAGTAACCAAGGGAATCGTTGAAGAATTCGGACGCACCCGGGTACTTGATACTCCGATCGCGGAAGCAGGGTATATGGGCGCTGCCGTTTCGGCAGCCGCAACAGGTCTGCGGCCTGTCTCCGAACTGATGTTTAATGATTTTATCGGAAGCTGCCTGGATGAAGTGATGAATCAGGCGGCAAAATTTCATTATATGTTCGGCGGAAAGGCCAAAGTGCCGCTGACCATTCGGACGATCGACGGTGCGGGCTTTAATGCGGCCGCTCAGCACTCGCAAAGTCTGTATGCTCTATTTACCCATATCCCGGGGCTGAAAGTCGTTGTGCCGAGCAATCCGTACGATATCAAAGGGCTGCTGCTGACGGCGATCTTTGACGACGATCCGGTGATTGTGTTCGAGGACAAGACACTTTACGGCATGAAAGGCGAGGTGGACGAAGGTTTTTACACCGTTCCGTTCGGTAAAGCAGAAATTAAGAGGCCCGGAAAAGATCTGACGATTGTCGGGATCGGCAAGCAGGTGCATACCGCGTTGAAAGCGGCCGATCAACTGGCACAAAAGGGCTTTGAAGCGGAAGTCATTGACCCGCGCACGCTTTCGCCGCTGGATGAAGCAACAATCATCCGCTCGGTGCAAAAAACCGGCCGGCTGATCATTGTCGATGAGGCCTATCCTCGCTGCAGCGCCGCTACGGATATAGCTGCTATCGTAGGAGATAAAGCTTTTGACTATCTGGATGCGCCTATTAAGAGGGTGACGGCGCCGCACAGTCCGGTTCCTTTCTCTCCGCCGCTTGAAAAACTGTATCTGCCTTCCCCTGAAAAGGTCATTGATGCTTTCGCTGCGATGGTCGGCGACCGCGTTTTCACAGGCGTGTAAAGAAAGGCGGCAGTTTCGCGGGGTGAGACGGCATGGGCCGTTTCCTGAATGCCCGCTGGTGTTCCTCTCTCATTTTTCGATCAAAAAGGGGTGGACAAAATGGCGACGGAAATCATTATGCCTAAAATGGGTATGGGGATGGAAGAAGGAACTGTTGTTGAATGGCTGAAGCATAAAGGAGACCCGGTGAAAAAGGGGGAATCGGTTGTATCGATCAGCTCGGATAAAATTGAAAAAGATATTGAAGCACCCGAAGACGGCGTGCTGATCGGCATTGAAGCTGAAGCGGATGCAGTCGTACCGATCGGACGGCCGCTCGGCTATATCGGCAGAGAAGGGGAAGCATTCGTGCAGAAGGATGTCATTTTCAAAGAAAGCAAGACGCCGTCTGTCCGGATCGCGGAGACAGACGGGGAACGGGACGGCGATACGGCCGGGACGGATAAAGGCGAAGTGCAGCCCAGGCTGCGCGTCTCTCCGGCCGCCAGAAAGCTTGCCAAAACTGAGAAAATCGATCTGAGCACGGTTAAAGGGACCGGCCCGCTGGGACGAATAACCAAGAGTGATGTCGCGGCGGCGGCGGCCGCCCGGCAAAACAACCGACTGCCCGCACGGACCGCGTCTCCACTAAAGGAAAAACAGGCTGTGCAGGGAAAAGGGCAGGTCAGAAAAGTCGCCGGCATGAGGAAAGTGATCGCTCAGCGTATGTACGACAGCCTTCAGCAGACCGCACAGCTCACACTGCAGGCAACTGCCGATGTCACCGACCTGCTTGCTTTTCAAAAAACAGCCAGGCAAGCTTATCCGGTTGACGATGAAGTGCGGCTGACGGTCACGGATTTTGTAGCAAAGGCCGTGATCAATGCCCTGCTGGTGCATCAGGAGATGAACAGCACCTGCGCGGATGATACGATCACAACTTATGATGAAGTCAGCCTCGGCGTTGCCGTGGCATTGAAAGAAGGGCTGGTTGTCCCCGTCATCCGGGATGCGGAAAAGAAATCGCTGAGCACTCTTTCCAGGGAGATCCGCCAGGCGGCTAGGGCCGCCAAGGAAGGCCGCCTGGAGGCGTTGCAATTAACAGGCTCGACATTTTCGATCACTTCTTTGGGGACTTACGGAATCGGCTTTTTTACTCCCGTGCTTAATCCGCCGGAGATAGGCATACTCGGTGTCGGAACGATCAGCGAACAGCCGGCGTATAGGGGAGCCGATATTGAAAAAAGAAACTTTTTGCCGCTCAGCCTGACTTTCGATCACCGGGCAATTGACGGTGCACCCGCCGCGGAGTTCCTTGCGGCCGTCAAGGCGAATCTTGAAGCTCCGCTTAAGCTTGTCCTCTAGCTATCAATCATGTTTTGCGGAGAGAAAGACTTATAACAATGGCGATGGCGGCAAACATAAATCCTTGAACAATGAAACGATCATTCAGAGAAACAGGGCGGTTCCAATTGTACCGATTTGGAGCCGCCCTGTTCTAGTGAAAAGAAGCGATTGAATTCAATGGATTATTTTAGACAAAAATAGGTTACAATATTGTAAGAGAACATGCAAAGCCGGGCAATAAACGGAATAAATTTTTACCGTCCATTCGCTTATCGCAATTGCCGGCAGTCAAAGAACCGTGTCACGTATATCTAAAAAGCCGGTCCTTTGTTCAAATGATTCCGAACAGATAACGCCGTATTAAATCGTCAACACGGGCAAATTCGACGGATAGGGGAGCCATTATGCCACAGTCAAAATATTTTCGTTTCGCTGTCTGGTTGCTTTTGATTCTACTAATTTTATTGGTAGGTTCGCAACTGACCTTTATTCTTCAGCCGATCGGCACTTTGATTACCTCACTTGCAGCTCCGCTGATTATTTCCGGACTTTTATACTATATTTTGCGTCCGCTCGTTCAGGGGCTGATGGCATTGAAAATTCCGAAGGTTGTCGCCATACTGATGATTTATCTGCTGGCCGCCGGAGCGATTACGCTTCTGATTTTATGGATCGGTCCGCTGCTTTACGCGCAATTTCTTTCTCTCGTTACCGGCATGCCGCATCTTGTCCAGCAGCTCGGCTATCAGCTGGACACGCTGCAGCACAACAAGTTTTTTATTAAGCTTCATCTAAATGATATTTCCCTGGTCAACACGAGCAAAATTTCAAAATATCTGTCGTCTTTAACGACATCCGTAGGAAACAATGTCCTGTCGATCATCCAGTCGGTCACGGGAACGCTCCTCATTATCGTCACCGTTCCTTTCATCCTGTTCTACCTCTTAAAAGACGGGGAAAAAATGCCGCAGGGGATCATTAAATTAATTCCCGAAGAACATCGCGAGAAGGCCGTGGAAATTCTTGCCGATATGGATCAGGCACTGAGCGGCTACATACAGGGCCAGATGATCGTTCTCCTGTTTGATTTTGTATTCATATTTATCTGGTACTCGATTATCGGCTTAAACTATTCCCTGATACTGGCATTAGTCATCATTTTTACCAATGTAATTCCCTTTATAGGCTCCTTCATTGCCACCGTACCGGCAGTTATTGTCGCTTTTATTCAAAATCCTATCCTGGCGGTTTACGTGATTATCGGAGTTGTCGTTGTTCAGCAGATTGAAGGAAATGTGATTTCTCCTATGGTCATGGGAAGAAAACTGGATGTCCACCCTCTGACGATCATCTGTCTTTTGCTTGCTGCCGGCAATCTGGCCGGAATCATCGGCATGCTCCTGGCTATCCCCGTCTATGCGGTTTGCAAAGTCATTGTCACGCGCACTTATCAACTCTTGCAGCTCCGAAAAAAATAATCTGAAAGGCGTTTTTTCCTCCTGAATGCCTCTAATCAAAAATCTTTTTCAGTAATTTTTCAGACTTGCCTGTTAGAATTCAAAATTGAAACAAGAAACAGGCAGTTGATGAAACATTTATACTCTAGGAGGTTTGCTGGATGAGCAAGCTTAGTCCAAAATGGATTACTTTGTGCACGGCAGCCATTGGTCTGGCCTACACAGCCGGTTATGTAGTCACTGAACCGAAAGCCGTTGCGGTTTCCGTACCGCAACAGAATGTACAGACGGGAACGGGCGGCTCGCAGAGTCAAGGTGTACAGGGCAGTCAGGGAGGCAGCAGCAGTTCAGCCGCTTCGGATGCGTCAAGCGGTCAAAGCAATCAAAACAATCAAAGCAGCCAGGGGAGCAGTACGGCGCAATCTCAATCAGGCTATAAAGACGGAACTTATACCGGTCAGGGGCAGAACCGGATCGGATCGGTCGCCGTGAGTGTGACGATAAAGCAAGGGAAAATTGCGAATGTTCAGATTACAGACTGCACGACATCCTTCCCTCAAAGCGCCATTGATCCGCTGCCGGCTCAGGTGGTTTCCCGTCAAAATTCGAATGTCGACAACGTATCGGGTGCGACCGAGAGCACAGACGATTTTATAACGGCGGTTCAGCAGGCGCTTTCTCAGGCGCAGGCGTAATCTAACTGGGGAGGCGGTCCTTTTTTCGGATGTTTTCTGACGAAAAGAAGTTTATCTGTATGGACACGACGGTATTGATTAAAATTCTTTCACAGCAAAAAACAGATAAAGTCGATCAGGCGATAGACGAGGCGGCGCGTTTTTTTTACAAAATTGAACGGACGTGCAGCCGCTTTGATCCGGATAGTGAATTGATGCGGCTGTCGCGCCGTACAGGCGAGAGCGTGAGCGTGTCGCCGCTTTTATATCAGGCCGTTAAATTTGCCGTGGAAACGGCGCGCGAGACAGACGGCGCGTTCGATCCCTCTATAGGAAGATCTATGGAACAGCGCGGGTTTGATCGAAATTATCTATCGGGAAAAACAGTCCGGTCGACTTTTGCCGACAGCGAAAAAACGAGTTATAAGGATCTTTTATTGGATGGAAAGCGCAGAAAAATTTTATTAAAAAAACCGATGGTCATCGATCTGAACGCCGTAGTGAAAGGGATGGCCGTCGATGTAGCGGCAAAAGCCGTCCGTAATAAAGGTTTTGTTCATTTTATCATTAATGCCGGCGGCGACGTTTATGCAGCGGGACTGGATGAACAGGAAAGGCCGTGGAAAATCGGGATCAGGAATCCTGTCAGACGATCGGAACAGATCGGATCGATTCGCTTGTCCGATGCGGCAATCTGTACGTCGGGAGACTATGAGCGGCCCAGCAAGGTACTGCCCGGTCAGAATCATCTGCTCGATCCGCACAAGGACCGTTCTCCGGGAAACATAGCCAGCTGTTCCGTTATCGCCCCATTCGCCATGCTGGCGGATGCCTTTTCTACCGCTTCGTTCATCATGGGCAGCAACAGAGGCCTGAAAAAAATGGAAGAAATGCACCTGGATTGTGTGATGGTGACGCGATCGCAAGACGTGCGTGCGACAAATAAATTTAAGGAGAAGTGGTCATGGAACGAATAGAAACGGACATGCAGCGCGGCCTGCGAAAGGTCCGCGATTCGAGAATGGAACGAATGCATCCGGTAAAAAGTAAAAAGCGCGCCGGTTTCTCATTCAAAAAATTCATCAAATCGCCTAAAGGGATCGTTTTCTCACTCTTAACGATCCTCTCACTGATCGGGCTTGATTATCCGAACAGCTCGGGCGGCATCAGGAATATCATTCTGGCCGTCGTCACCGGCTTGTTTATGGATTATGTCGTGGCCTATCTGATGGAGAGGCCGGTGCGGTTTTCGGACGGAGCGCTGGTCACCGGGCTGATCATCGGCGGCATACTCAGCCCGGCGACGTCCTGGTATCTTGTCATGCTGACAACGGTTGTTGCGCTGGGGTTCAAACATATCTTCAAGGATAAACGAAAACCGATTTTTAACCCCGCAGCCATCGGACTGCTTTTCAGTGCGACCGTCTTTGCAGCCGGCGACAGCTGGTGGAGCGGGTTGTCCATGCTTTCGCCATGGACCACGGTCCTTTTAATCGTTGCCGGCTTCATCATAGCCGACCGGATCAATAAATTTCCGCTTGTCTTTTCATTTCTGGCCGTTTATATACTTTTTTTCCTCGTGCTCGGCATTCTCGGGGTAACGGGTGCGGGCGACGCGCTGCGGATGCCTTATATTAATTCCGCTTTGTTCCTTGCCTTCTTTATGCTGACGGATCCTCCGACTTCCCCTGCGAAATACTCGGAGCAGGTGTTTTTCGGATTCTTGGCCGCCGTTGTCAGCGGAGCGGCATTTTTATATTTAAGCAAGCTGTCCTACCTGCTTGTCGGACTGCTGACCGCTAATGCATGGAAAGCATTGCAGGCGCGCCGCCGCCAGAACAGGCCCGTCAGAAGAGGCCGGATCAATGTTAATTAAGTAAGCAGTCAGCCTCAGAGCTTGGACGGCTGCGGCCTGATGAGGCCCGGAACAGATCTATACGGGGAATCCGCAGCCGTTTTGATTCATGGAGATTTAAGGAAGAGACTAACCGTTGCAGGATACGGGCGGCTTGTTTCTTTCCTTTTTATTCTTTCAGACCCTTCCGTCTCGGACGGGCTTTTTCTTTGCAAAAGAGAAGGCGGCGATACGCTCCTTCACAGATCAGGCGGCCCGGCAATCAAATTGCCAGGCCGGTACGCTGTTTTATGCTATACTTTGATGGGTGAAGGGAGAGAAAGATGTGGGTTATATTGAAGAGTTAAGGCCGCTGGTCGGGCACAAGCCTTTGATTCTTGTCGGCGCGGTGGCCGTTATTGCTGATCAAAGCGGCCGGATCCTGATGCAGAAACGCAAATTTCCAGTCGGCATGTGGGGAATTCCGGGAGGACTGATGGAACTTGGAGAATCAGCCGAAGAAACCGTCAAACGGGAAGTATTCGAAGAGGCCGGATTGTCCGTTGACCGGCTTCGGCTGATCAATGTCTATTCCGGCCCGCAGAATTATGTGACCGCTAAAAACGGCGATCAATTTTATGCTGTTACGGTTGCCTATTCGGCCGGCATTTTTCGAGGAGATTTAGTTGTAGATGCTGATGAATCGATCAAATTTGAATTTCGGGCACCGGAAGATCTTCCGAACAGGATATTAAAAAGCCATCGATATATTCTGGATGACTACTTTCATAAATGAATGAGGCGCCGGGCGACGATTTGAGTCTTGTTTGCCTGAAAATACCGTCATGGTGAAAGTCTGCATAGAAAAAAGGACCCGGTTTTATCACAACGGGTCCTTTTTTACGGCCGTTTAACGGCGGGTCAGCCGATCGAGGCGCCCAGAGCTATTTTTATCATATCGTTAAATGTTGTCTGCCGTTCCTGAGCCGTCGTTTCTTCTCCGCTGAAAACATGGTCGCTGACCGTAAGAACGGTTAATGCGCGCGCACCGTACTTGGCCGCGAGTGTATAAAGCGCGCTTGTTTCCATCTCGACGGCCAGGACGCCGTAATCGGCCAGTTTTTTCATAATGTCCATACTGTCTCTGTAAAACACGTCGGCGGAAAGGACGCTCCCGACACGGAGAGAGGCGCCCAGCTCCGTCCCGATATCAAATGCTTTCTTCAGCAATTCGAAGTTTGCCGTTGGCGCATAGTCGATGCCGGGGAAAACAGCGTGATTCACTGCCGAATCTGTTGCGGCGGACATGGCCAGAACGACGTCGCGGACGTGTATATCCGTCTGGATGCCTCCGCATGTGCCGACACGGATCAGCGTTCCGACACCGTAATCGCGAATCAGTTCATTGACATAAATGGAAATCGAAGGAATACCCATGCCTGTCCCCTGGACGGATAGGCGTTTCCCCCGGTAGGTGCCGGTATATCCGAGCATGCCGCGTACGTTGTTATAGCAGAGCGTGTCTTCAAGATAGGTTTCCGCGATATATTTTGCCCTGAGCGGATCGCCGGGGAGCAGGACGGTGTCGGCGATTTCTCCCGGTTTTGCTTCGATATGGATACTCATTTTATTCCTCCTCGGATTGTGATGATGGCCCGATCTCTTTCAGTCTACCATACCGGAACATGAACGGGGCTTTATCCGTTATTTTTGATAGAGCTCAAGCGGCAGATTATCGGGATCCCTGAAAAATGTAAACGGCTTTCCCGTAAATTCGTCCATTCGGACCGGTTCAGTTTCGATTCCCTGTTCCTCCAGTTCACGCACAGCTTTCCCGACATCGCCGACGCTGAATGCGAGGTGCCGCAGCCCCCGTGCTTCGGGACGTGTCGGCCTTTCCGGCGGTTCCGGGAAGGAGAACAATTCGATCTGTCCGCATGAATCGTCGCCGATCTGCAGATCAAGCTTATAGGAGTGCCGGTCGGCGCGATAAGCCTCATGGATAATTCTAAAACCAAGCAGATCCACGTAAAAATGTTTCGATTTCCGATAATCGGAACAGATAATAGCACAGTGATGAATCCCCAGACTTTGCATGAATAATCCCCCAGTCAAAATGAAAAACTTAAGAATAGTATATCAGAAACGGATAATTGATTGAGAAAATAGAAACGTTCTTACGAATTTCAACCGATCTGTTGACATTTAAGAGAGAATCGGTCATATTAAACATATGAATACTCATTCATATGTGTCAATCACGGCGGCACCGTCGGCAACGGGTGAAGCCGATTTTTAAGCTTGGAGGGGGACCCTGGTGAAAACCGCTCATACTGAGGATTCGGTTGCGCATAATCATGAAATTTTGCATGCTCATGACCATTCGGCAAATAAAAAGGCGCTTTTGGCTGGTTTTCTGTTGATTACCGGGTTTATGGTTATTGAAATAATCGGCGGCCTGCTCAGCCACAGCCTTGCCCTATTATCGGATGCAGGCCATATGCTGAGCGATTCCATCTCACTCGGCCTCAGTCTGATCGCTCTCATTGTCGGATCGCAAGTGCCGGCCGACAATAATAAAACGTTCGGTTATCGGAGATTTGAGATTCTCACCGCTCTTTTTAACGGGATCCTGCTGCTGATTATATCGGTGTGGATCATTTATGAAGCTATTTTGCGACTGAGGCATCCGGTGGAAGTGGCCGGCTCCGGCATGCTGATTGTTGCTTTTGCCGGACTGGTCGTCAATCTTGCCGTTGCTCGGATACTGATGCATGGGGAAACGGAAGAAAATCTGAATGTAAAAAGCGCGTTTGTGCATGTGCTCGGCGATTTATTCGGATCGGTCGGCGCCATCGCGGCGGCGCTGCTGATCGGCTTTTTCGGCTGGGAAATTGCCGATCCGATCGCAAGTGTCGTCGTGTCGCTGATTATTGTCAGGAGCGGCTGGCAGGTAACCCGGGCTTCAATCAACATACTGATGGAGAGCAGGCCGGATAACCTGAACGTCGAAGAAATCCGCAGCCGGATCATGGAAGTCGACGGAATACGCGGGATTCACGATCTGCACGTCTGGACGATTACTTCCGGTTTTTTGTCGCTGAGCTGCCATCTGACAGTCGATAAACGAGCGGATCGGGATGAAATGCTCAGAAAAGTCGAGCGGGTCCTGGAATCGTACAACCTGGGCCATTCGACGATCCAGATCGAAGGAACGGATTTTTCAGACTGTCATACAGACTGCGCCGGCGGGAAGCAGCAGACGCATGCATAGGAAAAAAACATCCGTGCGGATGTTTTTTAGTCTGGTCTCTCAGTAAAATGATCGGCAGGCGGAATCTTTAAGAGTTTCTGGTTCAAAAAAGATATATTAAACTAAGCCGGCCGGATAAATTTTCATGCCTCAATCGTTTTTAAATAGTTTTTTATTTCATCCGGCGATTTGTCATCTGCCCGCAAATGCGCTGTTTTTTTACCGTTTCTGAAAGCCAGCAGACTCGGAATGCCGAGCACCTGGTATTTCTCGCCAAGATCCGGGAATTTATCACGATCGGCGGAGAACCACTCAAAGTCAAAATCTTTCACAATGTCATCAACATACATATTCAGTCTTTTACAATCCGGGCACCAGGTTGTCTCAAATTTGACGATCACCGTTTTCGGCCCGCCGATTACTTCTTTAAATTCCTCTGCTGATTCAATAGCTTTCATTTACGAGACTCCCTCTTCCGAATTCAGTTTTCCAGATTGTCATTATTCTATCAAATCGGATGATCCGTGCCAACTTTTTTGCACGTGCACGGCCGGGATCTATTTCTTTGCCTTCATTGCCGTACATGATAAATTAAAAGGACAGAAGGAAAATGAAACTTCCGTTCGGCGGACCGCCGCATCAGGCGGGCGCCGGTTCGCGGCCGGGAGAGAATGCGCCGTCTGTCATAGAAATTTCAAGAAATTTTGATCGGCAGAAAATGCCGGTTCCATTCAGAGTGCCGCAGGCGATGGCCTGAGGCGCTCAATATCAGTGATCGGGAGATGAATGAGAGTATGCTAAAACTGAGTATATTGGAACAGTCGCCGATTTCCGAGGGATCGACACCGCGGCAGGCACTGGAAAACAGTACACGGCTTGCTAAGGCTGCCGAAGGATGGGGCTATCGGCGCATCTGGTTCGCGGAGCATCACGATTCTAAAGGACTGGCAAGCGTTTCGCCTGAAATCATGATCGCCCACGTTGCCGCACAGACGTCGCGGATTCACGTCGGATCAGGCGGCGTGCTCCTTCCGCATTACAGCCCTTATAAGGTTGCCGAGAACTTTCATCTGCTTGAGAATCTGCACCCCGGCAGGATTGACCTAGGCATCGGACGTGCTCCGGGCGGCATGCCGGGGGCCACGTGGGCTTTAAATGACAGAGGGCGGCGTGATCTGAGCGATTTTCCGCGAAAAGTACGCGATCTGATCGGTTTCCTGACGGATCATCTGCCTCCGGATCATCCGCTCCGAACGGTCAGGGCGACGCCGCAATCCGATAAGATACCCGAAATTTTCCTGCTCGGATCGTCGGACGGAAGTGCGGGCATTGCGGCGCAACTGGGAACGCCGTTCATGTTTGCCCATTTTATAAACCCGTACGGCGGCATTGAAGTCGTCCGTTCTTATCGAAGCCATTTTCAAAGCTCGGCCCTGTATAAAGTGCCAAAGCCGGCCGTCTGCATCTTTGCGGTCTGTGCAGAGACCGACGGGGAAGCGGAAAGACAGGCTTCGACACTCCGCTACTGGATGATTGAAACCGCTCAGGGCCGGTCGGCACCCATCCCGACGATCAAACACGCCGAACAGTTTGATCCGTCGGAACAGGAACGGAAGATAATAGAAGAAAATCGCGGCCGGATGATTGTCGGCAGCCCGCAAAAAGTGAAACGTGAACTGGAAAACCTTGCGGCGGCCTATCAGACTGACGAAGTCATGATCATCACAAATATTCATGACTTTGAAGCAAAGCTGCGCTCGTTTGAACTGATCGCTCAAGTGATGCAATGACTTTCCCGGGCAACCGGGTTTTTTAATTGCATAAAAGGGAACATATGTGCTATTATAATAAAAAAGGGGGACGGACGAATGAAGAGTGAACCGATTAAGAGGTGCAGCTGGAATACGTCGGATCCGGTTTATCTGGCTTATCATGACCGGGAGTGGGGAAGGCCCCGGTACGATTCGCGCCTGCTGTTTGAAATGCTCTGCCTAGAAGGAATGCAGGCGGGGCTGAGCTGGATCACGATTCTGAAACGCCGCGATCATTACAGGGCAGTTTTTGCAGGATTTGATCCGCGGATCATCGCAGACTATTCAGAAGAGAACGTGGCGCAATTAATGGAGGATCCCGGCATTATTCGCAACCGCAGAAAAATAGAGGCTATTATTGCCAACGCGAAGAGCTGCCTGGAAATCGAAAAAGAACAGCCTTTCAGTCAGTATCTCTGGCATTTTGTCGGCGGCCGTCCGATTGTCCATCATTATTCGGCTCATGACACAATTCCCGCCGCAAGTGAGGAATCACGGCTAATGAGCAAGGATCTTAAAAAACGCGGATTTAAGTTTGTCGGAGAAACAATCTGTTATGCTTTTATGCAGGCGGTCGGAATGGTCAATGATCATGAAACCGGGTGTTTCTGCTACCGGCAGATTTTAGAAGAAATCGGGCACGGATGAATCCCGTCTTCAAATGAATTTAATCGAATCGGCGGATGCCGGGAATAAAAAGGACGAGAGCCGTTAAAAAAACGACAGCAGCGCCGAGGATGATCATGGCGGCAGAGCCGCCGATGCTGCCGGCGAACCATCCGGTAAATAAGTAGCCGGCCGGGAGAAGGGCAAAGGATCCGAGCATGTCCAGGCTGGCGACACGGCCGAATGCTGCCGGAGAGACCAGCTCCTGAAGGCTTGTTTCCCAGATCAGCCCGAACATCATCATGCCGGCACCTTCCAATATCATAAACCCCGTCAGCAGATAGGCAGCATGCGTCAGCGGCATGAAAAACAGGGCCAGTCCGCCGGCACCGACACAGCCGTAGGCGATCGGTCCGCGATAATGCCATGTTTTCCGCATTCCGAAGAGCAAAGCGGTCAAAGCGGCTCCGGCTGCCTCTCCGGACATAACCAGTCCGTATACATATGACGGAAGATGCAGATGGACATTGATCAGCCAGGGAACCAGTATGACAACGATTCCCGTCGTACATATATTAATAAAACTGAAGGCAAGGATGGTTACCCAGAGCCAGGTATTTTTCTTGATAACGTAAATTCCCGCGAAACATTCCCGAAAGAAAGAAGGCCTTTCAGCTGCTGCCCCGTTTCTTTGGACCTGTCCTTCTTTGCCCAAAAAGCGGAGACAAATAAATGAGATGAGAAAAGTCAGTCCGTCGACGCCGAAACCGACGGGGGCCGACGAAATACTGATGATCAATCCGCCGGCTGCCGGCCCGAAAAGGCGCATGCCCTGCACGGTGAGCTGGGTGAGCGCGTTGGCCGAGGTACGTATTTCAGGGACAAAAACCGTTGCGCGGATGGCCGAGAAAGCCGGCTGGAATAAACCGTCCATAAGTCCGAGAAAAGCGGCGACAACCAGCAATATGTGCACATCGAGCAGGCCGGCAAATCCGCAGAACATGACGGCAAAGGCGATCAGGCAGCGGATCAGGTCGGCCGTTCTCATTAATGAGGCCCGATTGATCCGATCGACGATCAGGCCGGCAAAAGGCAGAATGACGACATTGGGAAGCATATAAGCCGTCATAACCAGCCCCATTGTCAGCGTTGAATGAGTCAGTGAGTAAACAATGACGGGCACGATCACGCTCGTAATCGATGAACCGAAGACAGACAGCGAATTGCCGATCCACAAAGCACGGAACGCCCGTGAAACAGCCAGCGGCTTGATGAGCTGCGGATATCTTCGTAAATGTGCTGCCTGCCGTGCATTGTCCATACTTTCATGCCTCTTTTTTAACGATCGGGATCGTCCATTTCGTTCGATATCTAAAACGGTAATGCAGCGGATGGTACGATCCCGGCTGATTTTTCATAATATAAAGTCAGTGTATGCCCTCTTCGGGTTGCCGTCAATAAGCGGACGGGACGGCTGAAAATCAAAAAACGCGAACGGATATGGTAGAATTAAACTGATAAAAATCGGCTGCGCCAGACCTTTGCTCAGACTAAACCTCAGCCGGGACGGCTTTACACCGATTATGCCGAGGCCCGGCCATTTTTATATATACTATCATCTTAAAAGATTTTATACTTAATAGCTAAAACTTGAAAGTTAAAAAAGTGCCCTAACACCTTGCCGGTTCTACGTTTTCCACAAGTAAATTAGTTCAAGCTG